>JBEKCP010000205.1:0-9102 GCA_050014815.1 Thermoguttaceae bacterium
TCGTCGCTGGACTCGAAACACAACACGGCTTCCATCTTCCGACGCATCCTTGTTCTCCTTGGCGATTGTGTGAATGACATTGCCATAAGGATAAGGATGCGTCCTTTTTATACAAGCCCGACCGCCGGAAAACCGGCTCCCAATCTTCCGCAACAGAAACTAATGAGCATCCTACCCGACCTTAAGAACCGCTTCCGCCGGGCCTTGGACGGCCTCGCAGACGATCCGGAGCCCTGGCTGGAGCTGGTCCGTCCCAGCCAAGACCCAAAATTCGGCGACTACCAGGCGAACCTGGCCATGCCGCTGGGGAAGCAACTGGGACGGCCGCCGCGGCAGGTGGCCGCCGAAGTAGTCGCCCGGCTGGACGTGGCCGACTTCTGCCACCCGCCCGAAATCGCCGGGCCGGGGTTCATCAACCTGCGGGTGCGGGAGGAGTGGCTCGTCGAGCGGCTCGAGGCGGCGGTCGGCCAGGAGCGGCTGGGCGTCCCCCAGGCAGTCCGGCCGCGGTCGTACATTATCGACTATTCTGCCCCCAACGTGGCCAAGCCGATGCACGTCGGACACATCCGCTCGACGGTGATCGGCGACGCCCTTTGCCGCACGCTGCGGTTCCTCGGCCACCAGGTCGCCAGCGACAACCACATCGGCGACTGGGGCACCCAGTTCGGCATGATCCTCTACGGTTATAAGCACTTCCTTGACCTGGCGGCCTACCGCGCCGATCCGGTCGGGGAGCTTGCCCGCCTGTACCGGAAGGTCCGGGCGCTGGTCGATTCTTCCAAGGCCGGCGCCGGCGGGACGCCGAAGGGGACAGTCCCATTTTCGGCCTGTCCTTTCGGACAGGCGGACGAAAATCGGGACAGTCCTCAGGCGGAGCAGGCCGTCCTGGCGGAGACCGCACTCCTGCACGCCGGCGACCCGGAGAACCGCCGGCTGTGGCAGGAGTTCATGCCGTATTGCCTGGAAGAGATCGAGCGGATCTACCGGCGGCTGGACGTCCGCTTCGATTTCGCGCTGGGCGAGAGCTTCTATGAGGATATGCTGCCGGGGGTGGTCGAGGAGTTGCTTCGCCGCGGCATCGCCCGCGCCAGCGACGGCGCCGTGTGCGTCTTCCTTGAAGGAGAGGCGACCCCGATGATCGTCAGGAAGCAGGACGGGGCGTATCTCTACGCCACGACCGACCTGGCCACGATCCGCTACCGCATGGAGCGATGGCGCCCCCGCGCCATCCTCTACGTGGTGGACCATCGCCAGGGCCTGCACTTCCGGCAGCTTTTCGCCGTGGCCCGGCAGTTGGGCTACGCCGACGTCGAGTTGGAACACGTGAGTTTCGGCACGGTTCTGGGCGACGACGGCCGGCCCTTCAAGACCCGCTCCGGCGACACGGTCGCCCTGGAGGGTCTTTTGGACGAGGCGGTGCGGCGCGCGGCCGCGATCGTCGCCGCCAACGACGACGCCAAGCCCGACGGCCCGGAACTCTCGCCCGACCAACGGGCCCGGGTGGCCGAGACGGTCGGCATCGCCGCGCTGAAGTATGCCGACCTGTCGCAGAACCGCACCAGCGACTACGTCTTCAGCTACGACAAGATGCTGGCGATGAACGGCAACACGGCCACCTACATGCAGTACGCCTACGCCCGGGTGCGGAGCATCTTCGCCAAGGGGCAGGTAGACGCCGAGTCGCTCCGGGCCTCCGGCGGCCCGATCGTGCTGGGCACTCCGGCCGAGCGGGCCTTGGGGCTGGAATTGCTGCGGTTCTCCGAGGCCCTCGACCTGGCCGCGGCCGACTACCGCCCGAACCACTTGACCGCCTACCTGTTCGAGTTGGCCAACCGCTACTCGACGTTCTTCGAGCAATGCCCCGTGCTGCGGGCCGACGACCCGGCCGTCCGCCAGAGCCGGCTCCTCTTGTGCGACTTGACCGCCCGGACGATCCAGAAGGGGCTCGAACTGCTGGGCATCCGCGTGGTCGAGAAGATGTAGGGAGGAAGGGGATTAGGGATTAGGGATTGGGGATTGGAATGGCGGAAGACGGAGGGCGGAAGGCGGAAGGCGAACAAATTACAAATTGGTCTCCAATCTCCAATCCCTAATCCCTAATCCCTAATCCCCAATCCCTAATCCGCCTGTCAAACCCCGCGGATTCTAACGCCCAGGACATGCCGGCGGCGATTCTTGACAGCCGGCGGCTGAGTTTGTCGATGGAAAGGGGTAAGCAGCCGAGGTTAAGACACGCTGACGATAGGGTGAGCCGGTAGTGGGTCCGCGCGAGCAAGGCCGCCAGCTTTCTGGCAAAAAATCTAAAGTGCTCGTTGCGGAACTGCGGAGCGGAACGGCCGGGACACACACCTGGGACCCGGACCGCGTGAGGCAAGCCCCCGAGGAGCAGTCCTCCTGCCGCGACGGTAGGGCGTGGCGACAGGAAGCTCGAAGCTTCGCCCCTTTGCAGGCCGCCATCTCCTGCAACGGGGCGTTTTTGTCGGCAAGCCGGGCAAGAGAACAAGTGTGCGACGGGCCAGCGATTTCTCGCCGCTTATCCCGAGCCCCTCTTATTCACGTCTTCGACCCAGAAGGCTTCGGCACCGGCTTGGGCGTCGGCTTGGGCGTCGGCTTCGGCGTCGGCTTGGGCGTCGGCTTCGGCGGGGTGCTGGACGGGTTGCTCGAGGAATGGGAATGTCTGTGCTCCCACGACTCGGAGTGCGACCGGCCGTAGTAGGGGACGACCGGCCAGCCATTTCCGCCATAGTACGGGTAGTATCCCGGATAGTACCCCGGGTACGCAGGATAATAACCATTCGACTCCTGGGACCAAGGGCGCCCGGAAGACGGATACCTCGACTCGGGGTTGGGCGGTGACGACTGGCCTTCGCTGCCCGGCGACAGGATTTCGTCGATGGCGGTTCGGATCTCCTTGCGGAGATCGTCGACTTTGTGCAGGTCCTGGACATCCTTGTTCCCGTCGTCGGATTGGACTGCCTCCAGCGCTGCGCGGAGCTCCGGCTCCTTCTGCGCCCGCAGGTCGTCCAGTCTGCTCCGCTGGCCTTTAGAGAGCTGCGTGTAGCCGACGCCCCTGGGCAGCGAGAACGCGCTGCGAACTGCCTTGGCATAACGGTCGAAGGCCGGCTTCGCCTTCCCGGCGGGCGCGGCCTCCTCCGTGTCGTCCGCTATTGCCACGTTGATGGAGAACTGACTCAGGCCGGCCAGTGCCGCGGCCACCCACGCCGCATGAACGACATGACGGATCATATTCGCCTCCACGGAACGTTAGCGGCCGGTTCCTTGCCCTCGAGAATCGGCTTTCTCCTAACTTATCGCTTCGACGGAGAGAAGTCAAGTGCCGCACCAGCCGCCCGGGGGGCTCCGGCTTGCGAACCGGTGCCTGGCAGGGAACAATAGCAGTGCATACGGCGAGGTAGCCCGATGCCATCGGCAACGTTCCGCGGGCCATGATCAGCTACGCCCCGGACGGCGCCTGGGGCGAAGGGCCGGGCTACCGGGATTACGCCACGACCTATAACGTGACCATGGTGGCCGCGCTGGAGTCGGACCGCAAGCGCACCGCCCGCCGCAGCCAGCCGGTCGGGCCATGAGCCTTGTTGTCTTTGCGCCTTCGCGCCTTTGCGTGATATCCTTCCCGGTCACCGCGTTGCCTTCACGACAGGCCGCTTGCGAGGATACCGGCTCAGGATCGGGAGTATTTCACGCAAAGGCGCCAAGGCGCAGAGGCAGAAAGGAGCACCTGCACCTCCCCGGCGGATGGGGACTCCCGCGGGGCCCGATGGATCGGTCCTCGCAACCGCCGGAACATTAACGTGAGCGGCCAGCGGTCTGCTTTCAGCGTCAGGTGTCCCAGAGTGACTGGTCCTTCCACGTAGCTACAAGGAACCAGAATGGACTGCCAGTATCCGCCAGAGTCGCGGCGATCCCAGCCGTGGCCACGACAAACGATCCAAATCCAATGACTGCTGCCGCCAGGATAAGTAGGGTACCGATTAACGGGATTCCGGATATGTGGCGGTAATCTTCTGTCGGTTGCCCGCGCCAACGGTAGCGCAGAGGGCGCAAGAGCGAAAGGTAGAGATTAAGGATGGCGATGATTGTTCCCGGAACCAGAAACCAGATCGCGTAAGATGAGGGGGCGCGGTTGCAGCAGAATATCGATGCCGCAAGCACCCCAAACGGGCTCAGGCATATTACCGCACCGATTGTGCGTCGGAAGTAGTTGCGTTTCGGCTTCATTGAGTCTGGCGGGATTCACCCGGCGGTTCCCCCAGCCTCGTACTGTCCGCCGGGAGGGATCTCCAGGCAGGGCCCGCCGGCGCGGCTCGCGGCACCCGTCGGTCCACCCGGATTATACCCCCGCGACAGGAGCGGGATAGGTATTCGGGCCGAAGGCCCGGCAGCTCGCCCAGCGCAGGGCAACGCCCTGGGGAAACTGCGCCGTTGGGGCAGCGAATGCGCGCCCGATTTCACCCGGAGACGGCACCGGTCAGCGACCCGAGGCTCAATTCCTGGTAGACCGTGTCGATCACGTCAGTGTCGATTTGCGGCAGGTCGCGGCCGGCCCCGGCTGCCAACGCGAGATCGGCCAGCCGCCGGACGTGCCGGGGGATGCCGTGCGAGAGCTCGTGCAGCCGGTCGATTGCCGGCTTCTCGAAGACGGCCTCCGTGCAGCCGGCGTGGGTTAGCGAGCTGGCCAGGAAGCCTTCCGTGTCGCCGGCCTCCCAGGGCTGGACGTCGATGCGGAGTTCCGCCAGGTCCAGAAGCGGGTCGCCAAGTCGCCCGATCCCCTCGCGCCGACCGGCCAGGATCAGCGTCAGCCGCGACTCGGGCGAGCAGTCCCACTTGGCCAATCGCACCAGGTGCGGCAGCACGCCGCGGCCGGCCTGATCGGCGTCGTCCAGGAGCACGACCAGCCCCGTCTGCTGATAACGCGATTCGGTCAGCCGATCCTCCAGCGCCCGCCACACCACGGCGGCGGACTCCGACGGTTCGAGCCGGCTCCCCCATTGAGACGCCAGCGACCAGAGGACCTCGGCCGGCTCCATGCCGACCAGGTTCAGCTTGGCGACCGAGCGGCCGCGACGGCGGACCTCGTCCGCAAAGACCTCTAAGAGGAGCGACTTGCCGCTGCCGGCCCCACCCATCAAGATCCCCAGGCGGCGGTTCTCCTCCACCAGGAAGTTCAGCCGGGCGAGGGCCTCCTCGTGCGTCGGGCTCTGGTAAAAGGACCGCGGGTCCAGGCAGTTGCGAAAGGGCGACTCCCGCAACCCCCAGTGCGACTGGTACATCGGTCGTGGCCTCCCGGAGAGCGATACTTCCCGTGTCCTCGATATAATCGGTAGAATTCACGGTGGTCCATGAGGGGAGTTGCCGGTTCCTGCGAAACCGCAAGCGATACCCCCGCGCGGGCACCATGCGCAGCATGGTCGGTCGCGGGGCTTTCACACTCCCTAATCCCCAATCCCCAATCCCCAATCCCTAATCCCTAATCCCCAATCCCCAATCCCTAATCCCTAATCCCCTCTTCATGTCCAACCGCTACTTCATCGCCGCGCCACCCATCGCCGACCGGGCCGTCTTGACGGGACCGGAGGCCCACCATTTGATCCATGTCATGCGGGCCGAGCCCGGCAGCCAGGTCACGCTGCTGGACGGCAGCGGCCGCCAGTGGGCCGCCGTGGTCCGGCGGATCGGCCGCTCGGAGGTCGAGCTGGCCGTTGGGGCCGCAGAGCAGGTCGATCGCGAGCTGGCCGTCGAGGTTGCGCTGGCCGTGGCCCTGCCCAAGGGGGACCGGCAGAAGTGGCTCGTCGAGAAGGCGGTCGAACTGGGCGTCCGCCGGCTCGTGCCGATCGAGACCGCCCGCGGAGTGGCCCAGCCGGGCCCCAGCGCGCTGGATCGGCTTCGGCGGGGCGTGATCGAGGCCAGCAAGCAGTGCGGTCGCAACCGGCTGATGGAAATCGCCGGGAGCCAGCCCTGGGCCAGCCTGGTCGCTTCGACGACCGAATCGCCCCATCGGTGGATGGCTCAACCATATCGAGGGAATGCCATACCATCCTTCAGGGGTTTGCCGCCGCCTATCGGCCCGAGCGACTCCGTTGTGCTGGCCGTTGGGCCGGAAGGCGGTTTCGCCCCCGAGGAGGTGGCCTTGGCGGTCGAATCCGGCTGGCAACTGGTCGATTTGGGACCGCGGACGCTCCGCGTCGAAACGGCAGCCATCTTCCTGGCGGCCATGGTCGCCGTTCGCACGCCCCCGTAAGAGGAAAAAGGGGACAGTCCCCCATTTGCCGGAACGGCCCGGAGGCGGGCACCACGTACACATGGTCGTCGCACAAATGGGGACTGTCCCCTTTTTCGCGGAGCCGCCGGGTCTACATATCCTGGTCGTTGACCAGCGCGTCGTAGAAGGCGACGAACTGGTCGCGCCGGGCCTGGTCGCCCCGCGCGGCCATCGCGCTGCGGGGGTGCTCGTTGAGCTGGCCGGTGATGTTGTACTGCACGTGCGGGCCCCATTCCAGCCCGCGGCTCAGCGGCAGCAAGTGGTCCTGGAGGACCTGGAAGACCGGCCGCATCTTGAACTTCGGATTGCGGAGGAAGCCCAGCAGGAGTTCCATGGGGCAGTTGCCGGCGCCGCGGCCCAGGCCCATCATCGAGGCATCGACGCGATTGGCCCCGTGGATGATCGCCTCGATCGAGTTGGCGAAGGCCAGTTGCTGGTTGTTGTGGGCATGGATACCCACCTGCTTGCCCGTCGCTTCACCGTACTTCAGGTACTTCTTCACCAGGATCTCGACCTGCTCGGCATACATCGAGCCGTAGCTGTCGACGACCACCAGGACATGGGTGGGGGTTTCGGCCAGGACATCGAGGACCTGGTCGATTTCCTGCTCCTTGACCGTCGAGATGGCCATCAAGTTGGCCGACACTTCATAGCCCTTCTGGAAGGCGTCCTGGATCATGTCGACGGCCTCGGAGACCTGGTGGGCATAGAAGGCCACCCGGATGAGGTCCAGCACGCTTTCTTTCTTCGGCAACACGTCGGTCCGCCAGTCGGACTTGCCGGCGTCGACCATGGCGGCCAGTTTGAGCGGGGTCGGGTTGTCGCCGGTGATCCGCCGCAGGTCGGCCTCGTCGCAGAATTTCCAGGCGCCGAAGGCGTCGCGGGCGAAGAGTTTCTTGGCGGCCTTGTAGCCGAGCTCCATGTAGTCGATGCCCGCGTCAACGCACGCCTGGTACACCGCCCGGACGAAACCGTCCTCGAAGCCGTGGTCGTTGCACAAACCGCCGTCGCGGATGGTGCAATCGAGGACCTTCAACTCAGGGCGATAAGTAATCCAAGGGGCGGTCATGGAGGGTCCTCTGAAGTATGGATCGGCACACACAATTCTGCTAGCGCGATTGGGCGGTGTCAACCGGCTGGAGCTCGAAGACGGCCTCGATTTCAACCGCTGCGCCCAGCGGCAGCGACGCCGCGCCGATCGCGCTGCGGGCCCCAATACCGGCCTCCGGCCCCAGCACGTGGGCCAACAACTCGCTGGCGCCGTTCAGGACGGCCGGATGTTGGGTGAACTCCGGCGTACACGCCACCACGCCGAAAAGCTTGACCAGTCGGCGGATCCGGTCCAGCGTGCCGAACTCCTTTTGAAGCGAGGCCAGGATCCCCAAGGCGGCCAGCCGGGCGGCCGCGTAGCCCGCCGCAACGTCGAGCCCTTGGCCGACCCGCCCGGTGACCAACTGGCCGTCGGGCCCAGCGCTCAAGTGGCCCGAGGCATACACCAGGCCGCCCGCCACGCTCAGCGGCCGGTAGACCCCCTTGGCCGCCGGGGCCGGCGGCATCGAGAGCCCCAGTTCCGCAAGTTTCTCGGCGAGGCGGGTGTCGGCGGTCATGAGGGGGCGATTTTGGATTTTGGATTTTGGATTTTGGATTTGTTTGGGATTTCGAGCTTCGGATTTGGTGCTTTGACTCGTTATTCCGCCTTCCGCCTTTGCTTCAGTCAATCACCTTGTTCAGTGGATACTCGACGATCCCGCGGGCCCCGGCGGTCTTCAATCGCGGAATGATCTGCCGGACTACCGACTCGTCGACGATCGTGTTGACATCGACCCACTCCTCATCGGCGAGGCTGGAGATCGTGGGCTTCTGGAGGGCGGGCAGAAGGGAGAGCACCTGCCGGAGCCGGTCCCGCGGGACGTTCATCATCAGCCCCACCTTGCCCTCGGCCGCCATGGCGCCGCGGAGCATCAAGGCGATGTCGTCGATCTTCTGTTTCTTCCACGCGTCGGCATAGGCGCGGCGGTTGGCGATGAAGCGGGTGGTGCTCTGGAGGACTTCGTCGACAATCCGCAGATTATTGGCCCGCAGCGAGCTGCCGGTCTCGGTCACCTCGACGATGGCGTCGGCCAAGTCCGGCGGCTTGACCTCGGTGGCCCCCCAACTGAACTCGACCTTGGCGGAGACGCCGTGCCGCTGGAGATACCGGGTCGTCAGGCCGACGGCCTCCGTGGCGATCCGCTTGCCCTGGAGTTCTTGCACCGAGTGGATGGGCGAGTTCTCCGGCACGCACAGGACCCACCGGACCGGCCGGCGGCTGACTTTCGAGAAGACCAGCTCCGCCACCTCCTGGACGTCCGAGCCGTTCTCGACGATCCAGTCGTAGCCCGTCAGCCCGGCGTCCAGCACGCCGTCCTCGACGTATCGGGCCATCTCCTGGGCGCGGATCAAGAGGCACTGGACCTCGTCGTCGTCAATCGAGGGGTAGTAACTCCGCGAGCTGAAACTGATCTTGTAGCCGGCGCGGCGGAACAACTCGGCCGTGGCCTCCTGGAGGCTGCCGGCAGGGATTCCGAGTTTGAGGAGATTGCTCATGGCCTTCCCTCTTTATGGTCTGCGCGGGCTGAAATGCTGCCTTTCGCCTTCGGAAACGTATCACTACTCCCTGCGCGCGGTATAGAAGCCTTGCCGTAGACCTCCGCGGGGTCGAAAACCCGGCGGCCCACAATCTCCAGTCCTTGGGGGGTGACACGGCGGAAGAAACAACTAGAGTATCCCTCGTGGCAAGCGGCGCCGCCGACTTGCTCGACCGACAAGAGGATCGTGTCCCG
>JBEKCP010000206.1:0-13020 GCA_050014815.1 Thermoguttaceae bacterium
ATGCCCACATGGTCGTCCGGCTGGCGACGTTCCAGTTCGGCCGCTCGGCGGTGAAGACCCGGGAGCCGGTGAGCGAGAAGATCTGGCGGGCCGTGCTGGTCACCGCCCCGCTGATGCTCCTCGCGGAGGCCTTGATCTACCTGGTGGCGGTGCCGCTGGGGATCTTTTGCGCAATCCGCCGCGGGGGCTGGGTCGATCGGGGCGTTTCGTTCGGCCTGTTCCTGCTCTATTCCGTCCCGCCGTTCGTGGCCGGCATGCTGCTGTTGCTCTTCTTCTGCTACGGCGATTACGTGCGGTGGTTCCCGATGATGGGGCTGCACTCGGAGGGGGCCTCGCACCTGGGATGGGCGGCCTGGCTGTTGGATTATGGCTACCACATGGTCCTGCCGGTCGTCTGCCTGTCGCTGTTCAGCCTGGCGGGCATGGCCATGTACGCCCGCACGAGCATGCTCGACGTGATCTCGCAGGACTACATCCGCACGGCCCGCGCCAAGGGCCTGCCCGAGCGCAGCGTCATCCTCAAGCACGGGCTGCGGAACGCCCTGATCCCGATCGTCACGCTCTTTGCCAGCTTCCTGCCCGCCATGCTCGGCGGCAGCGTGCTCATCGAGACGCTGTTCGGCATCCCCGGCATGGGCCAGTTGGGCTGGGAATCGATCCTGCTGAAGGACATCCCCACGGTCATGGCGATGACCTACGTCGAGGCCATCCTGGTGATGCTCAGCATCTTGTTGAGCGATCTCATGTACGTGCTGGTGGATCCGCGGATCAGCTTCGAGGCACAGGGGCACTCGGCATGAATCCGGGCGAGGCGTATCTGGACATCGTGTGGCGGCAGTTCCGCAAGAACGGCCCCGCGAGGATCGCGCTTTGGCTCTTGGCGCCGCTGTTCCTCGTGGCCGTGTTCGCGCCCTTGCTGGCCTCGGACCGGCCGCTGGTGTTCTTCGACCACGGCGAGACGCTCTTTCCCTGGCTTCTGGCGCTGTGGAACCCGGACCAGGCGGTCGACTTCGTGTTCAACATGGCGCTGGTGGGGCTGGCGCCGTGGGCCCTGACGGCGGCAGTGCTCGACCGGTTGTGGAAACGTCGCGGGGTGACGCCGGCGAAGCGCGTGCTCCTGGCCGCCGCGCTGGGCGGCGCGATCCTCTTCCTCCTCGTCGCGGCATTCTCCGTGCCGAGCCTCGGCCTGCGGCCCCAGGACCGCTACCACTGGCGGGCCTTCGCCGAGGAGCAGTACGACGACCAAGAGCAAGGGGCCCCGGAGCCCCGCTGGGGACTCTACGCGCCCATCCCCTTCGGCCCGGCGGAGCAGGACCTCCCGTCGCGATTCCAGCCGCCGGGCTATTGCAAAACCGACCCGGAGACGTGCAGCAAGGCGACCGACGGCACACGGCATCTGCTGGGCACCGACGACTCCGGGCGCGACGTCCTGGCCCGCATGATCTACGGCACGCGGATCTCCCTGACCGTGGGCTTCGTGGCCGTGGGGATCTATATGGCCATCGGCATCGTGCTGGGGGCCGTGGCCGGCTACTTCGGCGGGAAGATCGACATGCTCATTTCGCGGGTCGTCGAGGTCGTGATGCTCTTTCCCTCGTTCTTCCTGATCCTGACGCTGGTGGCGCTGTTGGGCCAGAGCATTTACATCATCATGGTGGTGATCGGTCTGACGGGCTGGCCCTCGATTGCCCGGCTCATCCGCGGCGAGGCCCTGAAGCAGCGGTCGATGGACTACGTGACGGCGGCGCGGGCCTTGGGGGCGTCGCACCGCCGGATCATTTTCCGCCACATCCTGGCCAACGCCCTTGCGCCGGCCCTGGTGGCCGCGCCGTTCGGCGTGGCCGACGCCATCACCACCGAGGCCGGCCTGAGCCTGCTGGGGTTCGGCGTCCCGCCGCCCGGGGCGAGCTGGGGCGCCATCCTCGAGCTGGGCCATGACAATTATGCCTACTGGTGGCTGATCATCGTGCCGTAGGCGGCCATGTTCCTCACGATAACGCTGTTCAACCTCGTCGGCGGCGGACTCCGCGACGCCATGGACCCGAGGTTAAGAAGATGATAACCGAACCGCTCCTCATCGCTTGCTCGTTCCCACGCTCCGCGTGGGAACGGGCTGAATGGCCGCTCCTGCGGCCCTTACCGTGGGCTTGCCGCTGTGGCCGCCGAGGCCCAAGCCCTGGGACGCGGAGCGTCCCCTCAGTGCGTTCCCACGGAGGACCGTGGGAACGAGTGGCGATTCCATGAGCAACCCTTTGCTGATTATCGACCGGCTTTGCACGTACTTCGACACCGACGAAGGGATCGTTCGGGCGGTGGACGACGTCTCGCTGGCCATCCCCGCGGGCAAGACGCTGGGCCTGGTGGGCGAGTCCGGGTGCGGCAAGTCGGTCACCGCGATGTCGGTCATCCGGCTGATCGCGCCGCCGGGCCGCATCGCCGGCGGCCGCATCGTGCTCCGCCAGAACGGCCACCCGGTGGTCCTCACGGACTTGCCGGAGCCCGCGATGCGGAAGGTTCGCGGCGGCTCGATCGCCATGATCTTCCAGGAGCCCATGACCTCGCTCAACCCGGTCTTCACCGTCGGCTCGCAGATCGTCGAGGCGATCCGGCTCCATCAGCACCTCGGCCGGGCCGAGGCGCGGCGCCGGGCCGTCGAGCTCTTGCGCCAGGTCCAGATTCCCGGGCCGGAACTCCGCGCCCGCGACTACCCCCACCAGTTCTCCGGCGGGATGCGGCAGCGGGCGATGATCGCCATGGCCCTCTCCTCCCATCCCAAGTTGCTCATCGCCGACGAGCCCACCACGGCTTTGGACGTTACGATCCAAGCCCAGATCCTCGAGCTCTTGCGGCGGCTCCAGGCGGGCACGGGCATGTCCATCCTGTTCATCACCCACGACCTGGGCGTGGTGGCCGAGATGGCCGACCTCGTGGCCGTCATGTACGCCTCGAAAGTGGTCGAGCAGGCGGCGGTCGGGCCGCTGTTTGCCGAGCCGCTCCACCCGTACACATATCTCTTGTTCAAGTCGCGGCCGCGGGAAACTCCGCGAGCGAAGACGAAGCGGCTCGACACCATCGAGGGCATGGTCCCCAGCCCGCTGCGGTTTCCCGCCGGGTGCAAGTTCCATCCCCGCTGCCCCTTCCGGCAGCCGGAGTGCGAGACCCGGGAGCCGGAGCTTCGCGAGATCCGGCCCGACCATTGGGCCCGCTGCCACTTCGCCGGAGAACTGCCGTTGCATGACTGAAATCCTCTTTCGTAGGACCCATGACTGAAATCCTCCTGAACGTCGTAGACCTGAAGAAGCACTTCCCGGTGCGCCGCGGCCTCTTCTCGCGCGTGGCGGGCTACGTGAAGGCGGTGGACGGCGTCAGCTTCGCCGTCGGCCGGGGCGAGACGCTCGGCCTGGTGGGCGAGTCGGGCTGCGGCAAGACGACGGTCGGGCGGACCATCCTCCGCCTCGGCGAGCCTACCGCCGGGCGCATCGAGCTGGATGGCCGCGACCTGGCCGCCTGCCGCGGCCGGGACCTCCGCGACCTCCGCCGCGACATGCAGATCGTCTTCCAGGACCCCTTCGGATCGCTCAATCCGCGGATGACCGTCCGCTCGATCATCGAGGAGGGGCTGATCATCCACCGGCTTGGCGACCGGCACGAGCGGCTCGCGCAGGTCGATGAAGTCCTCCGCCGGGTCGGCCTCGAGCCGGGCTACCGCGACCGCTACCCGCACGAATTCTCCGGCGGCCAGCGGCAGCGGATCTCGATTGCCCGGGCCCTGGTGCTCCGGCCCCGGTTCATGGTGCTCGACGAGCCGCTGTCGGCCCTGGACGTCTCGATCCAATCGCAGATACTCAACCTGCTGGTCGAGTTGCGCGAAAGTTTCTCGCTGGCCTACCTTTTCATCTCGCACGACCTGTCGGTCGTGGAGTATCTCTCGGACCGCGTGGCGGTGATGTACCTGGGCGAGATCGTCGAGATGGCCACGAGCGACGAGCTCTACGCCAACCCGCTGCACCCGTACACGAAGATCCTTATGGCGTCGATCCCGGTGATGGACCCTGCGTCATGGAGATATGCCGCCGCCAGCCGCCGGCGGCGTTGGACCTGGCGGGCCACTACGTCCGCTGCCACGCAGTCGCCGCCAAATTCGAAATTCGAAACCCGAAATCCGAAACAATCTCGAATTACCGAAAGATCGAATGACTAAAACGTTGGTGCTCAGTGGTTTCGAGCATTGGTGCTTTAGGTTTTGGATTTGTTTCGGATTTCGATATTCGGATTTCGTGCTTCAAACGTCCGCCGGCGGCGTTTAGCGGCCGGGCTTGCCCGGCGCGGGGGCCGTTCTCATCCGCGGATCGAAGTAGCTCAATACCAGCCCGACCAGCACGATCCCCACCGCCCAGAGCGCTTCATAGGTGCCGTATTCGATCGCATAGGAGATGCTCGAATACAGCATGAACAGGCTGGACAGGTAGAACCAGATGGCCAGCCGCGGGAACCAGGGCACGCGGAAGGGGCGCTTCACTCCGGGCTCGCGATCCCGCAGAATGAACAGCGTCTCGCCGATCAAGAGGAAGAAGAACCAGAAGACCGGGGTCGTGTACTCGACCATGCTGTCGAACGCGGTCTTGGTCGGGGGCTGCTCCGCCGGCTTCTCTGCTTCGGCAGCCGCGGCCTCGGGTTGCGGCGCCGGTGGCGGGGCAGGCCTCCGCACCGTCGACGGCATCAGCCCGAAGCTCACCACCAGGGCCAGCGTTACGGCCGCCTGAATGGCCAGCGACCGGCGGCGTTGGAGCTGGCGGGCCACTACGTCCGCTGCCACGCGGTGGCCATGGAGCTGGCAGAAATCCGAAACTCGAAATCCGAAATCCGAAACAATTCCGAATCGCCGAAATCCAAATGACAGAAACCTCGGGCGAGGGATTAGGACATTTGGGTTTTCTATTTTGGATTTGTTTCGGATTTCGATATTCGGATTTCGTGCTTCAAGCCTTCGCCGACGGCCGCGTTTCCGTGTTGATCCGCGGATCGAAGAAGCTCAGCACCAGCCCGATGGCTAGAAGGCCGATGGACCAATAGGCCTCGTTGCTCTTGTTCTCGAGGGCGTACGTGAAGCTCCGATAGACCATGAAGAGGGAGGAGAGGCAGAAGACGATCGGCGTCAACGGATACAGCGGCACGCGGAAGGGACGCGATTGCCCGGGCTCGCGGTACCGGAGCACGAAAAGGCCCACGCCCACCAGAAAGAAGAACGCCCAGAATACGGGCGAGGTGAACTTCACCGAGCTTTCAAACCCGTCGGGCGTCAGGCCGAAGCCGATCGCCAGCGCGATCGTCGCCACGGCCTGGATCAGAAGCGAACGGACGGGGGCGTCGTGCCGGGCGCTCCATTGTCCCAGCCAGGCATAGAGGCGGTGCTCCGTGCCCAGCGCGTAGTAAATCCGCGAGCCGGTGAAGATCATGCCGTTGATCGCCCCCAGGGCCGTGATGCAGATCAAGAGGCTGACCAGCCGGCCGCCCACTGCTCCCGCCGGGCTTCGCCGGACCACTTCTTCGGCGGCGGCCGTCTTCGCGTCCGAGAGCCCCTGGAAACCCAGCGATTGGACCATCGCCAGGTTGATCAGGACGTAGATCAGCGTCACGGCCACGGTGCCCAGCACCAGGGCGCGGACGATGTTCTTTTCCGGATTGCGGACCTCGGCGCCGACGTAGGCCATCTCGTTCCAACCGCCGTAGGCGTAGAAGATCATGATCATGGCGAAGCTGACGGCGCCGAGGCTGAAGCTGCGGGGCGGCCCTTCGACCGGCGCGACCTCCGCGGCGGCGCCGGCGTAGAAGCCCGCCACGACGATCGCCACCAGGCCGGCGTACTTGACGAGTGTCAGGACGTTCTGCGTCCATTTGCCCGGCTTCAGGCCGACGAGGTTGATCCCGGTCAGGACGAGAATCGCCGCGACGGCGTAGGCGATTTGGGGCCCCGGGCCCTCGCCGAGATACCATAGCCGATTCGCGTAGTCGGCAAACACATAGCCCATCAGCCCGATGGAGCCGGGCCGAACGACCCAGAACTGCGCCCAGCCGAACAGGAAGCCGAGTCTCCGGCCGAAGGCGCGGGTCAGGTAGACGTAGTCGCCCCCCTCGGCGGGATAGGCGGTGGCCAATTCCGCGTAGCACAGGGCCCCGACCAGCGACAGGAGCCCGCCCAAAACCCACACCCCCAGCAGCCACGCGGTGCTCGGAACGGAACTGGCGATCAGCGGGGCACTCTTGTAAATGCTCGACCCGATGATGATCCCGACGATGATCGAGGTCGAGTCGAAGAGGGTGAGCTGCCTTCGGGGGGCGGCCGGAGCGGGCGAGTCGGTTGGCTTGTTGAGCATTTCGCCAGAATAGCGTGGGGACCACGAAATGGGAAGCGGGCCCACGTAGGCCGCACCCATGTAGGCCGCACACGCCGTGCGCGGCAGTCCGGCACACGGAGTGTGCCTGATACACGGGGGCCCGGGTTGTAATTCCAGGGACCTTCTGTATTGTTATTGTATTGTTATGCTGGGCGGCAGGTGCCCCGAACGGGGGGTGGTGTCCGCCGCATAACCCGGGACAACCTCATGCGGTACATCCTGTTCGAATACCAGATGAACTCGACGACGTGGGTCTACCTGTCGTCGTTGATCATGATTGCGGTCTATTTCCGGTTTCGCCGCTTCTGGAGCGTGCGGAACGTCGATCTGATCGCCCTGGGCGCGTTCGCACCGGGCCTCCTGCTGGTGTCTCACGCCCTCCAGCAGGAGTCGCCCGACCTCCGACAGTACCTCGATCACTTGGGCTACCTCTGGCTCTTCGGCGTGGGGACCTTCTTTTTGTTCCGCCTCCTGGTCGATCCTCTGATGGTGCGGCGCCCCATGCTGGAGCCGAATCTCTCGGCCAGCGGCCTGACGTTCGCCGGGGCGGCCATGTTCGTCTTTCTGATCGCCAACGTCGTCACGCCCAAGGCCACCGAGAGCGACTTGGAGGGGGGCCGGTGGATGGATAAACTCCTGGCCCGCCAGGAACCCCCCGAAATCCAGAAGTACCTCTCCGAGCACGGGCCCGGTTATCCGCTCTTCTTCGTCTTCTCGTCCTTTTCCGACAAGCCGGCGTTGGGCAAGCCGCCGGAAGAATACCAGAGGGCCTGGCCCCGGGTGGCCACCACGAGAACCACCGCCATCCTGGCCCACCTGGCCGTGGTGCTGGGCATGATCCTGATCGGCTACCGGCACTTCGACAACCTCCAGACGGGAGTGGCCGCCTCGACGCTCTACCTCCTGCTGCCCTACACGGCGGATTTCACGCCCCATCTGGACCACGTCGTTCCGGCGGCGCTCCTGGTCTGGGCCGTCGCGTCCTATCGCCGCCCGTGGGTTGCCGGGGTGTTGGTGGGCCTGGCCGCCGGAGTGATCTACTACCCGCTCTGGCTGCTGCCGCTGTGGTGCTCGTTCTACTGGCGGCGGGGACTGATCCGCTTCGCCACCGGTGCGGGAATCGTCCTGGTGTTGCTGGCCGGCCTCTTGGCGCTGACCTCCAGCAACTTGGAGTCTTACCTGGCTCACTTGCAGCAGATGTTCGGCCTGCGGCTGGCCGAGCCGGACGTCTTGAGCGGGTTCTGGGCCTTTCACAACCCGGCCTTCCGTTGGCCGGTCATTGCGGCGTTCGCTGCGATGTGCTCGGGCATGGCCATCTGGCCCGCCCAAAAGAACCTCGGCACCTTGTTGAGCTGCTCGACTGTGATCATGCTCGGCGCGCAGTTCTGGAAGCCCCAGGACGGCGGGATTTACATGGCCTGGTACCTGCCGCTCCTGATCCTCACGATCTTCCGCCCGAATCTCGAAGACCGCATCGCCCTGAGCGCCGTTTCCGAAGGCTGGGGCCGCCCGCGAAAGGCCAAGCCGTAGCCCCGCGGGAATAATCCGCGCCGGAACGTGCGATTCCCTTGGTGTGTGCCGCTTGCGGTTTCGCCGCTTGCGGCTTCGCACGGTCGCCCCTCCGGAACGGGCGTCCCCTCTTCTGATCTTCTGAAAGGAGCACGGATCATGCTGCGCGCACAATCGGCCGGCGGCTGCCTCGCCATCGAGGCCGAGGCACTGGATTCCGAAACCCTGCTGGAACAAACCAGGCGATGGCTCGCCGAGGAGGGGCCCTGGTGGGCCATGAGCTTCACGTTCCACCTGCTGTTGCTCTCCTCGCTGCTGCTTTTCGGAAACCGTGTGATGGAGTCGGGCGACGGGGGCCAGATCGCGCTGGGGCCCGCCCAAGCGGAGCCATTGACCGACGCGCCGGACTTCGATCCGACCCCGCTCATCATGCCGCCGGTCAAGGACCTTCTTGACCAAGACCCGACGGCGCTGGATGTCGTAGTGCCGCCACGCAAGCCGCCCAACGCAGACACCGAGTTGGGCGATCCCAAACTGCCGATCATAGCGCGAGAGCTGCCCCTCGGCCCCGGCGGCGGCGACCCCAATGCCAAGGAGATCCTCGGCACTATTCTGCCGTTCTCCGGCCACGGCAACGGTCCAGGCAATAATGAGGCATGGATCAGTCCCCGCGTGACGACGGGCCCCGGGCCATACTTCGGCCCGGGCGGAAAGGGGCCGGGAGGATTCCCCGGCCGCCACCTGGAAACCAGCCCCGACCTGCCGCGCAAACAGTACCAGGCGATCCTCTACGCCCTGCACTGGCTTGCACGCCACCAGTTGCACGAGGGCAATTGGAGTCTCCAGCACTATCCCGCGCGGTGCAGGGACGCCACCTGTACGGGGACCGGCTCGGTCGAGTCCGAGACGGCCGCCACGGCGATGGGCGTCTTGCCCTTCCTGGCCGCCGGACAAACGCAGCGGACCCAGGGGCCCTACCAGAAAAACGTCGCCGCCGCCATCGGCTGGTTCTTGCGACATCAGAAGCCCGACGGCGACCTGCGGGCGGGCTCGACCATGTACGCCCACGCCCTGGCCGCCATCGCCCTGTGCGAGGCCTACGGCATGACCGGCGACCAGGCGGTCGGCTATGCCGCTCAGCGGGCCATCGACTTCATCCAGCGGGCCCAGAACGCCAAAACCGGCGGCTGGCGTTACCAGCCCGGCGAAGAGGGCGACCTCTCCGTCGTCGGCTGGCAGGTCATGGCCCTGAAGAGCGCCCAGATGGCGGGCCTGAAGGTCGATCCCGCGGTGTTGGATCGGGCCAAGACGTTCATCCAGACGGTTGGGTTGCCGGGCGCGGGCGGCAGCGCGAGCACCGCCGCCGGCGGCCTCTTCGCATACACCCCCGGCAGCCGGCCCAGCACGACGATGACCTCCGTCGGCCTCTTGTGCGACCAGTACCTCGGCATGCGGCAAGACGATCCGGTGATGGCCGCGGGCACGGCCCACTTGCTCGACAATCTGCCCGACAACGCCGCCCGGGACACTTACTACTGGTACGATGCCTCGCAAGTGATGCACAACCAGCCGGGCCCCGACTGGGACACCTGGACGCGCAAGATGCGTCATGCCCTGATCGAGTCGCAGGAGCGGGAGGGCTGCGCCACGGGGAGTTGGGACCCGCACCGGCCCGCGACCGACCGTTGGGGCGTGCAGGGCGGACGCCTCATGACCACCAGCCTGGCCACCCTGACCCTCGAGGTCCCCTGCCGCTACCTGCCGCTCTACCAGCTCAACAAGGGCCGGAAGGCAGACCACAGCGACGAGTAGACGAGGTCGCGAGAATCCAGGATGCCGGAATCTTCTCTCCCCTCTCCCGCGTGCCGCAGCGGCACGACCGGGAGAGGCACCCACAGGTGGGTACCGGGGCCTGAGGGGTTTCGCGTGATTTCTCGGCGGGCAGGGCACCGTGCGTAGCATGGTCGCCCGCTGAACGTGCTCAGCCCGGATTGTTCGCCATGCCGACCAGGGCCTATAATTGGGCGCTGCTGCGGAAACCCTACCGCTGCTTGTCTGCACGGAGGATTGGCCGGGAGGTTGCGATGGCCCAGGACGCTGCCCGCGTAGCGGAAGAGACGATCGAGGAAGCTCAACCGGAGGCCGAGGACCGCCGGAAGACACGGCCCAAACGGCAGCCGCGGTACAACGTCGTCCTCTGGAATGACGAGGACCATTCTTACGAATACGTCATCGCCATGCTCATGCAGGTGTTCGGCTATCCGCCCGAGAAGGGATACGAAATGGCCAAGGAGGTCGATACGCGGGGGCGAGTGATTGTCTTGACGACGACCCTGGAGCACGCCGAGTTGAAGCGGGACCAGATCCACGCCTACGGCAAAGACGACTCGATCCAGAGTTGCAAAGGCTCGATGTCCGCGACGATCGAGGCCCTGCCGGGGGAGTAAGAAGTCTCCCCTCTCCCTCCGGGAGAGGGGCAGGGGGTGAGGGCGGCTCGGGTGAGGGCGTTCTGGCCCTGGAGGATCGAACATGAAGAGCAAGAAGACGAAGACATTTGACTGCATTCAGATGAAGAGCGAGGCCCAAAAGGCCATCCGCGCCCGGGTGCAGGGCATGACGCGGGAGCAGGAGGTGGCGTTCTTCCGCCAAGGCCGTGAAGAGTTCGACAGGAAAGTTCAAGCCGCCAAGCAGCAACGAGGAGAGAACACCCCTCCGTGACGACGCGACCCCTCCGCTTCCAGCCCGGCGATCCTCCCGCCCGACGGCGCGCCGACCGCACGGACGAATTCGCGCGTCCGCTAATGACAACCGGCGGCCTGACCTCAAGCCGGCCTTCCGTTACGACAGCCAGTCCTCGATTCGAAGACCGGGAACGTTTTGGAAATCCTTCGTGTTCCGGGTCAACAACACAGCGCCGTTTGCCAGCCTGCACCAGATGATCGGTGTCGAGAACCAGCATCACTCGTCCTCGGCGTTGACTTGGTCTCGGTATTCACGACCAAGCCGGACGATCTCCTCGAACTGGGGATCATCGGCGAACATGCCGAACGTCTCTTGAACGCCGGCCACAGGCCGCAGCGGCTTCGGCTCGCCCCGCAACTCGGCGACCTGTCGTTCCAAATCATGCACCCGCTGTTCCAGTTGTTCCAGCGTCATGATCGTTCCCCTGAGTCACGTTGGAAGTGGCTTGATCGAATTCCCCGCATGAGGTATTCTACTAAAAAGCGGCGAGCGGTTCAACCGCGTACGAAACCGGGTAGCGCCACAGGGAACGGCGCTCGCCGCTTCCAGCCCGGCGATCCTCCCGCCCGGCGGCGCCCCGGCCGCCCGGACGAATTCGCGAGCCCGCTAATGACAACCGGCGGCCTGACCCAAGGCCACCCTGATCACGAACTGCATCTGCTCGTCGAAACCGGCCGCCAAAGACCCACAAACTCAGGCCAGTACAGGTAAATGCCGGGAATCTCGTCTCCGCTGTCCAACGGCTTCTTTCGGGTCATGTGGAACCGCGTGGGCTTCCCGCATGAAACGCAAACCAATATTCCGCAGGGCCATGCGTCCGCTGGAACGTGATAGTTGCAGTGCCTCTTCCCACAGTGCGGACACATCGGAAGACAGAGGGGTCGCAAGTACATTAGGCAGAAAAGCGGCCAACTCAGGCCGAGGGCTAAAGCTCCGCCTCCGATTACGCACAACAAACCCAAGGCGCCCTCCGGCAAGCCGGTGATCTGGGCAAGCGGCCCGGCAAGCCCGAACCCCGCGACCCAAGCCCCGAAAAGACCGACTGTGAGGAGCAGGTGTTTCAGAGTGAAAAGCATCTTCGCAAATCCCCGGAGGAGGCGGAGGAAAACGATCCGCAGATTTCACAGATGCGGGATTGAATCTGTGGAATCCGTGGATTACCCCTCCCACTTTCCGCGTCGGCCGGCCCTCACCCCCGGCCCCTCTCCCGGAGGGAGAGGGGAGACCGAGCGCGCCCTCCGCCTTCCCGCTACCCTTCCATGACGTCCGTTTCGCGGGCCTTGGCGAGGTCGGTCGCCTGAGATTCGTACTGCTTGGTCAGGTCCTGGATCTGCTCCTTCACGTCGTCCCGCTCGTCTTCGGAGAGGTCCTTGTCCTTCTCGGCCTGGTCGGCCATCTTGTTGCCGTCGCGGCGGACGTTCCGCACGGCAACCTTCGTCTCCTCGGTCAATTCCTTGATCCGGGCAACCATCTTGCGGCGGACTTCGGTCGACAAGGGCGGCACGCTCAAGCGAATGATGCGGCCGTCGCTCTGCGGATTGAAACCCAGGTCGCTCGACTGGATGGCCTTTTCGATCTCCTTGATCGTGCCGGGGTCGTAGGGGCGAATGACGATCTGGTTGGGCTCCGGGGCGCCGACCGAGGCGAGCTGCTTCATCGGGACCTGCGAGCCGTAGACCTCGACGCGGAGCGAATCGACCAGACCCGGGTTGGCCCGGCCCGTCCGGATGCCCGCCAGCGCGCCGCGGAGCACTCCGACGGCCTTCTCCATGCGTTCTTCGACGTCCAGCAGGATTTCTTCGGAGGTCATGGCGATACCTTTCGGTTCAGTCGCAGGGGGCCTCGCCCCGGCGGCGAACCCCGCGCGACGAACCCCGCGACGCAGTCGCGGGGCTTTTCCTAATCCCTAATCCCCAATCCCTAATCCCTCTTCGTCGTGATCAGCGTGCCGACCCGCTCGCCGAGCACGGCCTGCTCGATGTTCCCCTCCTTGCGGAAGTTGAAGACGAGGATCGGCAACTGGTACTGCATGCACTTGGTAATGGCCTCGGGGTCCATGACCCGGAGGTTCCTGTGCAGCACGTCCTCGTAGGTGAGTTGGCCGTAGAGGACGGCGTGGGGGTTTTTTTCGGGGTCGTCGCTGAAGACGCCGTCCACCCGGGTGGCCTTGGCGAGCATCTGGGCGTCCAGCTCCAGTGCCCGCTGGGCGGCGGCCGTATCGGTTGTTACGAAGGGACTGCCGGTCCCGGCGGCCAGGATGACGATACGGCCTTTTTCCAGGTGCCGCATGGCCCGGCGGCGAATGTACGGCTCGGCGACGCCGTCCATGCGGATGGCGGTCATCAACCGGGTGTCGCAGCCGAGCGACTCCAGG
>JBEKCP010000207.1:0-9065 GCA_050014815.1 Thermoguttaceae bacterium
ACAGCTCGAATCGGTATCGCCCGTCTTCGGCGTGGTCATGCACCAGGGCAAGCTCTGTGCGGCCGCCGGCCGGCACCCGGAACTGGACGGCGGCATTCGAGTCTGGGGCCTGGAACCGGACACAGGGGCCATCGCCTGGAGCCGGGCGCTGGCCTACTCCTTGGAGTGGTGTACCGAGCGGGTAAAGACGCCATTGGCCGGTTACCAGAACCGCCTGTTGGGCGAGTCGCTGCGCGTCGACCAAGGCGTGCTGTACCTGGGATACCTGGCCATCGATCCGGCGCAGCCGCACCCCGGCTCGTTGCCGCGGATCAAGTATGTGCCGTCAGAGAAATGGTGGTAACGAAAACGTTGCGTTGCCCCGCCGCTGCGGCGTTCCGGCAGGCGCGACAAAACCAAGAACGCCGTGAACGGTCGCGAGGAGAAATACGGTGAAACAGTGCAAAATGGTTATGTGCGGAATGGCTGGGTTGATCGCATGCACGCTGATGGGAGGGACGGCCCTGGCCCAAGACAAGAAAGCGCCGGCCAAGCCCAAATTGGACCCGAACAATGCGGTGTGGGCCCTCACGCTCGGCGGTGCGTACCTGGACAAGCCGCTGACCCTGCACCTGGCAACCAGCGGCGGCAAGGTCGTTCGCGCCTTCGGTTTGGGCGAGTTCAACAAAGCGGTCCACGATGTTGACGGTTCCGCCCTGGCGATTGCCGCGGCCAGCCTGAAAGGCCCCGCGAAGGTGACCATCAACGCCGACCAGTGGTTCCCGGCGGACGGCAAACCGATCGAGTGCCGGTTCGATCTCGATATTGCCGTCAAGGACGGCAAAATCGGCGGCGCCTACAAGGGCAAACGCGGCAACGACGAAGTGTCCGGCATGGCCCTCGGCACGATTCAGCCACCGCTGACTGAAATCCGCAGCGCAACGATCAAGATGGAGCTGGACAAGGCGCTGGAGGGCAACGTTAACCAACAGCGGGTATACATGACCGTCAACGTGACCGGCGGAAAGGTCGGCGAGGTCAAGGTGGCCCCCAAGGATCGTTTTCATTGGCAGGCGCGGGTCAAGGATTCGAAACTGGCCGTTACACCGGAGGCGGTGACCGGTGAGGTCGCCATCGAGGTCAACCAGGCCAGGTCCGTGACCGACGGCACCTATACGTTCACGCTGGACGGCAAAGTGATTGGGTCCAAGGTCGCCGGCAAGTTCACGTCCAAGTTGGGCGACAAGCCGGCCCGCGGACCCGCCGCGTTCAACGGCTCGTTCTAGGCAAGCTTGTGCCGTTGGCGCAGGGGGCCCCAAGACGCATTGGAGATAAAGCGTGAATCGCAATCTGTTTGCCGGCTCCGCGGTTGTTGTGCTGCTCTGCGCCATGGTTTGCGCTGCTGCGGACGATGCCATGGTCGGGACCGGGCCGCTGGGTGTCCGCGGCTGGCGGAACGACTGGACGGGCCGTTATCCCGACGCCAAGCCCGTGACGGCCTGGGACATCCAGAAGAAGATCAACATCCTGTGGCGCCTGCCGACATCGCGCTTCGGCAACGCCATGCCGCTGGTCATCGGCGACCGCGTCTGCTTTACCGTGGACCCCAGCGTCCTGGTGTGTCTCGACAAGATGACGGGCAAGGTCCTATGGACGAGCCTGGGCGCGGAGCCTGCCGCCTATGCCGGGCTTTTCACCGTGGACGCCAAGAAGGAACCCTGGTCCGAGCGCAACCTGAATTACGGCGCGAATGCGGGGTCGACCTTCCCCACGCCCGTCACGGACGGCAAACGGATCTGGTACAGGTCCGGAGGACAGGTGTTCTGCCACGACCTCGCCGATGGCAAGAGATTGTGGCAGACAAACACGCACCAGGGTGGGGGAGGTCACTTCGCGAACATTGCATCTCTTCTGCTGGTGCGCAACATTCTCGTGTGTCACGGCGGGGGCAGTGACTATTGGCTGGAGCACAGCACGAATAAGGTCCCGGACGGCGCGTTTCCGGAGAATCCCCAGACGGGAAAGTTTTCCCAGTGGGTGGTCGGGATGGACGCCGAAAGCGGGAAGATTCTCTGGGACGTCGGGCCCCTGAATGCCGGCGGATACGGGGCCACGGGTACGCCCGTCCCTGTGATCGTCAACGACGGGAAACAGCAACGGGTCTTCGTGCTGACGCCGGAGGGTCACGCCATCCGTCCCGAAGACGGCAAGTTAATCAATCCCTTCGTGGGCGCGCGCTCGGGTTGCGGTACGCCGATCCCGCTGGGCAACCGCGTTCTGTTCCACAGCGCGCTGTTGGAGTTCTCGATGAACGGCCCGGACAAGCTGGTCGCCAGGAAGGTGTGCGCTATTACCGCTCCCGGCAACCTTGGCGGGCCGGCCTACAACAATGGAATGGTGTACAGCGGATACAGACCGTCGGGTAAGGCGACCCGGGTCGAAGCAGCGACGACGGACGAGGCCGAGCCGACGGGGAGCCGGTTGTACGGGGTCTGCGAGGCGGCGACGGGGCGCGTTGTACACATGGGGGTTCGTGGCCCGCGGATCGCCGATACTCCCGAGTGGCCGACCCCGGCGGTGGCAGGCAAGTACCTGTTCTTCGCCACACTGACGTCGGTGGACGTCGCCGATATCAGTCTCGGACGGCCATGGCCGGTGGCGATGAACGTTAACGAGCGGTCCCATACCGGCCCGGTATTCGATGGCGAGCGCATGTACCTCCGCACCTACGACGCCATCACGTGTATTGCGCGCAAGGGTGAGGACGGCGCACGGTATGAGCGTGAGGTCAATGCCCGGACGGTGATCAAGGCGTTCCCGGGAGAGATCGGCAAGCGGGCGGTGACGGAGTTGAGGCCCGTCGAAGACGCCAACGCGTGGGTGGGCGGTCCAGCCTCGATGTACACGCCCGGCGAGGGGCCGGATCAGTGGGTCTTTGCCGGCCCGTTTCCCAAGGCGGACGGCAAGGATGCGCTGGAGAGTCTCGGCGGGTGTGCCAAGGCCCAACCGGCGGCCGGGAAACAGGTGACCTTCGAGGGCACGACCTGCACGTTCGCCGCCGTTGATCCGCGGCATATCACGCCCAAGGGATTGGACACCGACGGCCCCACCGGGAAGGACCGCAAGGGTCAGAGTTTCTTCTTCGCCTGGCTCATCGTCGGGAAGGCCGAATATGTCACCTGGAACCCGCGCAGGCCGGGCGTGCGCCTCTGGGTGGGCGGACGGGAGGTGCTTGAGGACCAGCTCCTGAAACTCGACAAAGGCGCATACCCGGTGTTGATGCGCATCGCGTTGCCCGAGGACTTCCTCGAAGGCCCAGGCATGGTGGTGAACACGGCGTTCGCGGCATCCGAGGACCCCGCGGAGACTCGCAAGAAGGACATCGCATTGGTGCGGGAAGGCCGCAACTACCTCAAGCTGGTCGTCGAAGTTCTACCGGGAACCGACGAGGCGAGGCAAGCGGCGACGCTGCTCAAAGCCATCGACTAAGCGACAAACGAGCGAGATACAAGCCATGCGACTGAAGAAGTGGCGGCAGGTGGCATGGACACTCTTGGTAGCGGCAGTTTTCGCCATGCCTGCGACGGCCGACGGAGGGAAAGGCGACCGTGCGGAGCCCGACGCGGCGCGGCGGGCGTTTCTCGACCAGATCCTGGCCCTTTCGGCCGACGACGATCCGGATCGGCCCAATCCACGTCTGGGTGATTTCGCCCGGGTGAAGTGGGTCCAGGCCGATCGACGGCGGGCGGGCGTGACCTGGCGCGATGCCACGTGGAGCGACTGGCTGCGCCGCACGGGTGAACTGCCGCCCGACTTCGACGCGATGCGTTCGCAGCCGTTCCTGCCTGACCCTTTGCTCGGCGACGAGTCGGGGCGCAGCGTGCCGATCGCTTCGCCCGCCCAGTGGCCGGCGCGACGACAATGGATCGGCCGCCAAGTGCAGCACTGGATCACCGGCACGGTCCCTCCGCCGCCCAACAACCTCGCGGCCGAGACGCTCGACGAGACGCGGGCCGAGGGCGCCGTCTTCCGGCGCGTGCTGCTTCGCTTCGGACCCCAGCGTCGGGCCCTGCTCGCCCTACGGCTCTGGGTGCCTGGGGGCCGGGGGCCGCGGCCGGTCCTTGTGACGCAGAGCAATACGGCCTGGGCCCAGGCCGCCGTCCGCCGCGGCTACATCGCGTGCCTCTACGCCGGCGACGATGCGGCCGACGACACTGATGCCTATGGCCCGCTTTACCCCGATTTCGATTTCGCCCGCTTGATGCGCCGCGCCTGGGGATGCTCGCGGGCGATCGACTATCTCGAGACACTCGCGGAGGTTGACCGGCGGCAGATCGTCCTGGTCGGCCATTCGCGCAACGGCTTCCAGGCGCTGCTTGCGGCGGCGATGGACGAGCGCATTGCGGCGGTCATCCCGGCCAGCGCAACGCTGGGGCTCAATGGGTTTCGCTACTCGGACCGCCATGGCACGCAGACACTCGACGAGTTCACCTATGCGTTTCCCTACTGGCTGCACCCGCGGCTGCGATGGTTTGTGGGCCGCGAACACAAGCTGCCTGTCGATATGAACCTTGTCATGGCGATGGTCGCCCCTCGGCCGATGTTGCTGACGGGCGGCGTGCGCGAGCCCGACGGCAATCCGTGGGCGACCGAGCAGCTCTTCCACTCGCTCCGCCGCGTGTACCGGCTGCTGGGCGCCGAGAACCGCCTGGCGCTACGTTGGCGAGACGGCAATCACGGCCTGCCCAAGGGGGAGTTCGATATCTATCTCGATTTCTTCGACACGGCGTTGGGACGCTCGTCGGCCTATCGCTTTCCCAACACGCTGTACTATCCCTACGATTTCGAGCGATGGAAGAGCCGAAGCGACGAGTCGATCGACGCGGCGACGATGCCAGCGCCTCGGAAGTTGGACGACGCAGAGTGTGCTTCTCCGCTGGCCTGGACCGGGCGCCGCGCGGAAACCAGGCGGCACGCGGCATGGCTCCTGGGCAGTCCGCCGGCAGCGTCCCCGCGGATCGACGGACGCCTGTCGGACCCGTCGCCCGGCGACGAAGCACGGCTGAACGGCCAGGCGGCCGGGCTGATGCCGTTCGACACGCCGCGAATGCCGCGGCAGAAGCTCTCGATCGGCCCGATGCCGTCGGGAGAACGATTGACCGTCTGGCTCACGCGGCCGCGCCAGGCGACCGGCAAGCTGCCCGCCGTCGTCTTCCTTCACGAGCACGCCTACGCGACCGGCTTCTTTCTTCGCGCCGGGCCGCTGCTGGAGCGGTTTGTCGATGTGGGCGCGGCCGTCGCGACGCTCGACCTCATCGGCTGCCAGTCGCGGATTGAAGAGGGAGCGGGTTTCTACGATCGCCATCCCCGCTGGTCGCTCTTGGGCAAGATGGTGGATGACGTCCGGGCGGTCGTGACGGCCCTGGAACATCTCGACTTCGTCGACTCCCGGCGGATCTGCCTCATCGGCCCCGGGCTGGGCGGCTGTGTGGCCATCTTCACCGCGGCGACCGACGAGCGCGTGGCGGGAATTGCCGTGTGCAATGCCTTCACGCCGCTGCGCTGCGCGAGTGCGGAGGTCGAGGGGATCCGTGCCTACAGCCATCTCCACGGCCTGGTCCCGCGGCTGGGCTTCTTTCTCGGCCACGAAGACCGCATCCCCGTCGATTTCGACGACCTGCTGGCCTCGATCGCCCCGCGGCCCGTGCTGGTGATCGCTCAGCAATTCGATCGCCATGCCGATCCGCGGGCGATGACGGCGTGCCTGCGATCGGTAGGCCGGGTGTACGATCTACTCGGCGCCGCCAAGGCCTTCGAGGTTGAGCGTCCCGGCAATTTCAATCGCTTCAGCGGCGCCGAAAAGGAGCGGATCTTGCAATGGTTCAAGGCCGAAATACGGCCCGACCGAGGACAACCCGGCGCCCCGGCACGCGCGACAAAACCAACAGCGCCGTGAACGACTACGGTTCCAGCAAGAGGAGCGCATGTCATGAAGAGCATGGTTGGACTGGTTGGGGCCGTCGTACTGCTGGTGGCGTGCCCGTCGCCGCCAGCGGTGACATGGCCGCGAGACTCTGAATTTGACCGGGACAGGGCAGCGGGAGTAGAATATGGCCATGAGTAGCCGAGCCGTCACCGTCGGTCGTTCCTCCATGCCTTCCAGGCTGGGTCGCAGCAAGGCACGTTTCCCTGTTCGGCGCCGTTGGGCGGCCGTCGCCGGATGGGCCATGGCCGTGACAGCCGCGCTACTGCCGGCAGCCACTCGGAGTGCGCCCCCGCCGAGCCTGGTCAAGGAGTTGATCCCCGCCGACATGCCCGCCGAGGTGCGGCGCCACGTCGAGCAACTCTATAGCAGGAGTGACAAGGAGTGCCTGGCGGCGATTGGGTCACTGAGCGAGATGGGGCCGGCGGCGGCGCCGGCGGCGCCGTTCCTGGCCTCGATGCTCGACGGCCATTTTTCCACCCCTTCGGCGAACATGGCGGCCGCGGCGCTGATGAGGATCGGCAAGGAGGCCTTTGACGCGGTGGCCGCGACCGCGTCTTCCACCGGCGCGGAGGCCCGCTGCCGGGCCGTGCTCGTCCTGGCCCGCATTGACGGCCCGCGCGCCGCGCCGGTCATCTTCGAGTTGTTCGAGACCGGCCTGGGCGGCGACCCCCAGTTGGGCGCCTTGCGCCTGATCGGCGAGCCGGCGCGGGAGCACGTGTTTCAGGCCGCGCGCTCGTCGGACGCTGTCAAGCGGCGCGCGGCCATGCAGGCCGTGCTGGCCTTCGCGAGCGTGCATCCCTCGTATCATGACATCGGCGGCCCAGGTGCCGACCCGGGAGGGCGTGGCTGGCGCCACACGCAGGCGGTGGCCGACCTGCTGCTGGAGGCGTTGGGCGACCGTGACGCCGAAGTGCGGTTTGTCGCGGCCCGGTCGCTGGCACACATCGCCCATTGCTCGGACAAGAGGCTGCCGCTCAGTGAGACATTGCGCGCGGCGCTGAAGGACGAGAATCCCCGCGTTCGCAGCGCGGCCGTCGAGGCAGCGGTGCGCGCCGACGAGTTGGACCAGACGAAGTACGAGGCGCTGGCCCCACTGGTGGGCGACGTGGATCAGGACGTGCGGATCGAGGCCGTCGCCGCGATCGGCCTGCTGCCCGGTCAGCGCGAGCGGGCCGTGCCGTTGTTGATGAAACTGCTGACGGACGACAGCGCGGCGGCGCGCGAGAGGGCGGCACTGACCCTGGGCAAGATGCGCGTGGTCGAGGCGGAGCCGTCCCTGCTGAAGGCCCTCGAAGACCCGACCCGTCCAGTCCGCGTGGCGGCCGCGCTGGCCCTGGGACGCTGCGGCGGGAAGGACGGAATCGAGGCCCTGATTCGCGTGACCAAGACCGACGACGTGCTGTTGACGTTCGAGGCTGCGCGCGCACTCTGCGAACGCTGCCTCGATCTGCGCGGCGTCCACTGGAGCAACCGCCTCACGTACAGGATGACGGGGAGCGAAGCGCCTTGGACCACGCGGTCGGCGTTGTTGCCCTTGCCGGCTTCGTTGCGAGACTCGTTCCCTGCGGACAGCGTTCGCGATTGCATGGTGGAACTGCTGGCCGGCCCGAACCGCGACCTGCACACGCCGGCGGCCGAAGCGCTGATCGAGGGCTCGCTCGGCATGAAGGTGCCGGATTCCGTGCTCCTGGCCGCGTTCAGAAGCCCCGCGCACAACGCCCAGTTGGTTGCGCTGCTGCACATGGAGCAGATGCGCTCCGTGCCGGACCAACGGTTCCTCGAGCCGCTTCGCCGGCTCACGCGCACACCCTTGGACCAGTTGGCGCTGCCGATTCTGGTACGGATGCGCGATACGGAGACAGTGCTCTTCCGTTGCGAGCGCATCCTGAAACACGACTCATCGAAGATCGCCAGCGGCGCGCCCGGCATTCTGGCGGCGTTGGGCGAGCCGGGGCTGGACCTGCTGCTGAAACACCTGGGCGACCCGCGCGCCGACGTGCGCGAGACGGTCGTTACGGCGTTGACGCCGCAAATCGATCACCCGCGCGTCCAAGCGTTCGTTGCCGCGGCCCTCAACGGCAAAGACGACCACTTGCGCCGTGGCGCGGAACAATTGACCGCGTTGACAGAGAAAAAGGTTGCGCCGCCTCCCACCCCGCAGTCACAGTGGCGCGCGGCCATCCTCAGCGGCGGGAACGGCGGGAGAGCGCACGCGAAGCAGGTTGACGACAAAGCGGTCGAAATCATGAAGGGCTTGTTGCAGGATACCGATAGCGAAGTGCGGGTCACGGCCGCGGCTGTTTTGGGCGAGGCCCAGGGCGCTCCGGCGGCCGTAGCGATTCTCACGGCGGCGCTGAAGGATCAATCGCCGCCCGTGCGCGCGCAGGCGAGCGAATCGCTGGGTCGGCTGGGTGATCGGCGGGCGACCGCGGCGCTGCTGTCGGCGATGAATGACTCCGAAGAGGCAGTGCGCGAGGCGGCGGCCGAGGCGCTGGGGCGGTTGGGCAATCCGGCCGCATTGGGACCGCTCGTCAAGGCCCTGGGCAGCCGCGACGCGGGCGTGCGCCGGGCCGCGGCGCAGAGTCTGGGCCGTCTGGAGGACGCCCGTGCCCTCGACGCACTGCGCGGCGCACTACGGGATGACCCGCACTGGAGGGTGCGTCAGGCGGCGGCCGCTGCGCTCGGCCGCGCACCAGCCAATTTCCACGTGCCGTTGCTGATCGACGCCCTCGGCGACGAACATTGGGCGGTCTGCCGCGCCGCCCACGAGTCGCTGCTGTCCATCACGCACGAGAAACTACAACCCGACCCAGAAGTGTGGCGAGCCTGGTGGGAGAAGACACGGAGCGCGCAGGACGGTACCGACTCCACAAGCCAGTAGGGCTTCCACTTCGTCTCGTTGCACGGTATTGGCTGCCGCCTCCAGCCCTACTTTGTTTCTGTTGCGGAAGGTCGCGGAATTGTAGGGTTTCCGCAACAGAAACTACTTTGCAAGCGTCGTGTCGCCAAGAGTTACGCGAGCACCGCTGCCGAACGTCCCTTCGGCGAAATCCACCGTGATGACGAGCTTCGTTACGCCGCGAAGGTCCAGATCGAGATT
>JBEKCP010000208.1:0-9042 GCA_050014815.1 Thermoguttaceae bacterium
TGCAGGAGCCCGGCGGCCTGGGCAGCGCGACGGGGGGCAATCGGGCGATGGTCGAGCCCCTGGCCCGCGCCGCCGTCGCCGTCGGCGTCGACGGCCTCTTCTTCGAGACCCATCCCAATCCCGACGCCGCGCCCAGCGATGGCCCGAACATGGTCCCCCTGGATCAGTTCGCCCCCATGCTCGGCCGGCTCTTGCGGCTCCGCCGCGCCGTAGAGGAACTCCATTGAACGGACTTGACAGCCTGCACGCGGTCAAAGCACGAAATCCGAAATCCGAAATCCGAAACAAATCCAAAATGCGAAATCTCAATGTTCCAAGCGGACCGTCCCGGGCCCTGCCGGACCGCGCCGAAAGCGCATGCCAGGCAGGCACCCATGTTTCTGTCATTGGCCGCTTCGGTCATTGGAAATTGTTTCCGATTTCGAGATTCGGATTTCGTGCTTCTTTTCTAGTCCTGAGCGTGCTGTTGTTGGCCGGCTGCCCGAGTGCCGACCGCTCGTCGTCCGGTCGTGCCGGCGGCGGCCGCCCCGACGCCGCCGTGCAGTACGCCGACGAGATGATCAATCACGGGATCGAGACCCTCGATCGCCTGGAGGAGTTCGAGGCCGGCGAAGTCTGCAGCCAGATCGTGGGACGGATCGTCGAGATGAGCCACACCCGCCGGCTTCCCGCCCAGGGACAGTCCGACCCGCTGCTGGCCACCTGCCCGGAACCCGAAATGCTGCGGCAGACGGTCGACCGGCTGAACCAATGGGGCCAGTCGCAGCAGGCCCCGGCGGACTGGAAGCTCGATCCGCTGGTCCGCGAGTTGCCGCCCTCGCTGGCCGACGTGCCGGTGGTCCGGGACCTGGGAAAAATACAGTTCTCGGTCTACGACGGGTTCTCGCTCTTGGAGGCCCTGTGGCTGCGGGACCTCTCGCAATGGGCCCGCGGCACGCAGGCGGACGAGCTCCAGCAGGCCCGCCAACTCTTCGACTGGGTCGTCCGCAACATCCAGCTCGACGCGGACGAGCCGGAGCGGGTGCCCCTATTCCCTTGGGAGACGCTCCTGGGCGGCCGGGGAACGGCGATGGAGCGGGCTTGGGTCTACATCCTTCTCCTGCGGCAGCAAGGGATCGACGCGGCCGTACTGGCGGCCCCCCCGGCCAGGGTGTCGAAGCCGGCGGGGGACCCCGCCCGGCAGAAAGGCGCCCCTATTGCAGTCCGACCGTGGTGCGTGGCTGTGCTAGCCGAGCAGGAGCACGCCAAGGGGCTCTACTTGTTCGATACGAATCTCGGCCTCCCGATTCCCGCCCGCGACGGCCTCCGGCTCCTATCCTCCCCTCTCCCCTTGGGAGATGGGCAGGGGGAGAGGGCTCCGGGGCAGGGGGAGAGGGCGCCGGGGGTGAGGGCACCGGGGGCGAAGCAGCCGGCCGCCGGCCTCGACATTCGTCCCGCCACGTTGGCCGAAGTGCTCGCCGATCACGCGATCCTTGATCGGTTGAACTTCGATCCGCAACATCCGTATTGGGTGAAGGCGGCGAACCTGGGCCAGATCGTCGTGCTGGTGGAGGCATCCCCCGTCTACGTGGCCGCGAAGAGCCGGCTCATGGAATCGCTGCTGGCCGGAGCAGAGCGGGTGGTCCTCACCACGGACCCGGCGGCGCAAGCCGAGCGCATGAAGGCCGCGGCCAATGCGGCCGCGGCCCGCCTGTGGAGTTTCCCTTACCAGGTCCTCCAGCGGCGGAGCCAGCTTGGAGTGGAGAACGTCGGCCGACGGCTCGACCAGATGTTGCCGTTGTTCGCCGGCAACGGGACGCCCCTGTTCAAAGGGCGCATCCTGCACCTGAAGGGCCGCTTCCAGGGCGAACCCGGGGCAATCGAGTGCTACCAGGCCGCCCGGCCGGCCACCAAGGACGTGCTCGCCATGGAACCGAAGCTGGCGGCCGCCAATTGCGAGAGCATCCTCCAGATGCCCCCCGCGATGCGACCGGAGGACCCGAAGCAGGCGGCCGCGGAACTGGCCCACTGGCAGACTGTCTCGTGCCTTCGCGGCAAACACGACGCCAGCTACTGGCTTGGATTGATCGCCGCGGGGCAGGGCGACTTCCCGTCGGCCATCGACTACTTCACCAAGCGGACGCTGGACGCCGCGGCCCAGAGCCCCTGGATGCCCGGCATCCATTACAACCTCGGCCGGACCTACGAAGCCGACGGACAGCCGGATCGGGCGGTCGAGGAGTACCTCAGCGGCATCCGATCCCCGATGCACGCCGGCAATCTCTTGCGGGCCCGCTGGCTGAAGGAAGTGACGGCGGCCAGCCAGCCCGGCCCGGAGGAGAAGCCACCCGCAGCCGCGCCGGAGACCAAGGGGTCAAAGTGAACGACGGGCGGTCATCCCCCCCCATTGCAATGGGGGGGCTTTGGCATGACTTCGCCCACCGCAGGGGCCTTGTTGCCGCCGCCAACCCCGGGTAGAATAATGAGTTCGCCATTCTCTCGTGATCGAGGAGCCCACGCCATGAAAGACGGCATCCATCCGAAGTACGTCGAGACCAAGGTCGCCTGCGGCTGCGGCAACACGTTTGTCACCCGCAGCACGGTGCCGGAGTTGAAGGTCGATATCTGCAATGCCTGCCATCCGTTTTATACCGGGAAGCTGAAGTACGTCGACACGGCGGGGCGGATCGAGAAGTTCCAGCGGAAGTTCGCCAACAGCGGCTATGCCAGTCTGAACCGCGGCAAGAAGAAGGCGGCCGACGAGGCGGCGGAAGCCCCAGCCGCCCAAGGCTGATGCGCGAGGCACTCGAAAAGACCTTGGCCCGCTTCGAGGAGTTGGAGCGGCACCTCCTGGACCCCGCCGTGCAGACCAACTCGGCGCGGATGTCGGCCGTGGCCCGCGAGCACGGCTCGCTGGCCAAGGTGGCCACCAAGTACCGCCGCTTCAAGAAGCTCAACGCCCAGATCGCCGAGGCGATCGAAATGCTCCAGGGCGATGATCTCGACCTCCGCCACCTCGCCGAGGCGGAGCTGCCCAAGCTGAAGGCCGAGCGGGAGGCCGCCTGGGACGAGCTCCTGGACCTCTCCGTCGGCGGCGAGGACGCCAACCGGCGGCGGTGCGTCCTGGAGATTCGGGCAGGCACCGGCGGCGACGAGGCCGCCCTCTTCGCACGCGACCTCTACGAAATGTACAAACACTACGCCGAGGGCAAGGGCTGGAAGACCGAGCTCTTGGACATGAGCCCCACCGAGCTCGGCGGGTTCAAGGAAGTGATCCTCGGGGTCGAGGGGGACGCGGTCTTTCGCCACCTCCAGTACGAGAGCGGCGGCCACCGCGTGCAGCGGGTGCCCGAAACCGAGGCCAAGGGCCGCATCCACACCTCCGCCGCCACCGTGGCAGTGATGGCCGAGCCCGAAGACGTGGAAATCGAACTCAAGCCGGAGGATTACCAGATCGAGCGGATGCGTGCCAGCGGGCCCGGCGGCCAGCACGTCAACAAGACCTCAAGCGCCATCCGGCTCACTCACTTCGCCAGCGGCATCGTCGTCTCGTGCCAGGACGAGAAGAGCCAGCACAAGAACATGGCCAAGGCCCTGCGTGTGATGAAGACCCGGCTCTACGAGCGGAAGCGGGAGGAGGAGCAGCGGAAGCGGTCGACCGAGCGGCTCACGAAGATCGGCTCCGGCGACCGCAGCGAGCGGATCCGCACCTACAACTTCCCGCAGAACCGGCTGACCGACCACCGGATCAACGAGAACTTCAATCTGGAGAACGTGATCGCCGGCCATCTCGATCCGGTGATCGACCAGTTGATCGAGTATGAACGGCAAGTCGAGCGTGCCGCCTTCGGGAACCTGGAGTAAACCGGCATCGCGGCAGAGGAAGAGGGGAATCACGAAAGCCCGAAGAGACGAAAGCCCGAAAGGGCAGGGGGGGGCCAACGAATGAATTCCACTGGCCGGTACCGCCCCACGCCGGGCCACGTCTTGCTTGGACTGCTGGTGGTGGAGGGGCTGCTGCTCTTGTCTGAGCGGTTTCGCTGGTTCGCCTTCAACCGTGCGCCCGGCTGGACGGCCCTGATCTCCGTGGCGACGCTCCTACTCGCAATTTTGTTTCTGTTCGTCTGGTTCCTCTTGAGCCTGCTCTTTCGCTGGCGGTTCCAATTCAGCATTCGGTCGCTCTTGCTGCTGGTCGTTGTCGTCGCCATCCCGTGCAGTCGGTTCGCCGCCAGGATGCGGTACGCCGAGGCGCGGAAGGAGACGGCGGACGCGATACAGAAGGTGGGTTGGTCCGTGGGATATGCCTACGAGTATGATGAATCTGGCAATGCGAAATGGGATGCGAAGCCGAAAGGCCCAGAATGGTTGCAAAAGCTGCTTGGGAGGGAGTTTTTTGCAGTCGTTGGTTTTGTGGCCTTTGGCGATCAAGGGATCACAGACGACTGCGTGGAGCACCTCAAAGGATTGCCCCAGCTCCAAGGGTTGTACCTTAACAGCACCCTAGTCACAGACGCTGGGCTAGAGCACCTCAAAGGCTTGACTGAACTCCAATGTTTGTATCTCATTGGTACCAAGGTCACAGATGAAGGCGTAAAAAAGCTCCAGCAAGCGTTGCCCAACTGCAAGATTTACCACTAACTTGGCCGCGCCCAAACCCAAACCCTGGTGGTATCCTTTGCGGCTTGGCGGCTTTGCGCCTTGGCGTCAAATCCCCTCATCCTGAACCGACACCCTTGCAAACGGCCCCTCCGCAAGTGGCGGCCTGCCCCAAAGACACGACGCCCAACCTTGCATACGGCCTGTCGTGGAGGCAACGCGGCGACGGGGAGGATATCACGCAAAGACGCAAAGCCGCGAAGGCGCAAAGGATTTCGTGAGATACCCGCCGGCCCGTGGGATTGCCAAGAAGTGGAACTTATTGTAGTTTAACGTCTTACGACGATCGAACGATCTATCCCCCCGACGCAGTCGGGGGCTTTTGGACGTATCAGCAAACTCGTACCGGTGATGCCTCATGCCGCCCAGCGAGCCGTGGACTATCGGCCGCCTGTTGCAGTGGACGGCCGATTATCTGAAGGGCAGGGGGGCGGAGGCGCCGCGACTGGATGCCGAGGTGCTCCTGGCCCACGCCCTGGGCTGCCGGCGGATCGACCTCTATACCCGGTTCGACGAGACGCCCGACGACCCGGCCCGCGCGGCCTTCCGCGACCTGGTCCACAAGCGGGCCGACGGGATGCCGGTCGCCTACCTGGTCGGCCGCCGGGAGTTCTATTCGCTCAGCTTTCGCGTGAGCCGGGCCGTGCTGATCCCCCGGCCGGAGACCGAACTGCTGGTCGTGGCCCTGCTGGACCTGGCTAAGCAATACTCGGCCGATGGCCCGTTGGCCGTGGCCGACGTGGGCACCGGCAGCGGGGCGCTGGCCGTGGCCGTGGCCAAGCACCTTCCCGCAGCCCGGATAACGGCGACCGATATCAGTCCCGCCGCGCTCGCGATCGCGGCGGCCAACGTCGCCGAGCACGGCGTCGCCGACCGGATCAAGTTGGTCCAGAGCGACCTCTTGGCCAGCGTGCCGGAGGGGCGGCAGTTCGATTTCATCCTGAGCAACCCGCCTTACGTCAGCGAGGCGGAAGTGGATCGGCTGCCCCGCGAGGTGAAGGACTACGAGCCGCGCGAGGCGCTGGTGGCCGGCCCCCGGGGCACGGAGGTCATCGAGCGGCTCCTTCCGGAGGCGGCCACACGGCTCCGCGAGGGTGGGCACCTCTTGATCGAGATCAGCCCGATGATCCATGACGCGGCGGCGGCCCTGGTGGCTGCCGAGCGGCGGCTGGCGGCGGGGCCGACGCTTTGCGACCTCGCCCGGCTCCCCCGCGTCCTCCAGGCCAGGAGAAGGGATTAGGGATTGGGAATTAGGGATTAGACTGGCGTGCTCCCGCCTTCCTCTAATCCCCAATCCCCAATCCCCAATCCCTAATCCCTAATCCCTAATCCCCTCCTCCCCCCGATACACGTGCTGCATGAGGATGTTCTTCTTCGACGTGACCGGGCCGGGGTTCGTATCGGTCTGGAGGATCGCGACCATCATGGCGAACTTGGCGTCCAGGTCGTCGCAGTAGTGGACGATCAGGGCCTCGGGGGTCATGGGCGGCTTGGGGGAGCCCCATTCGGGAAGCCGCTGGTGGGCGATGATGAGGTGTTCGAGGCGGAGGAGCGACTCGGGCGGAATGTCGGAGCCCGCAGCGGCCTCGCGGACCATGTCCCGGCCTTGCAGCAGGTGGCCCACCAGTGCCCCGGCCGCCGAGTAGACGGTGCCTTCCGGCCGCTGGTCCAGCTCGCGTAGCTTTCCGATGTCGTGCAGGATGGCGCCGGCCGCCACGAGCGACCGGTCCAGCGGCGGCGCCATTTCCGGATAGTATTCGGCGTATTTGTCGGCCAGATAGACCGCCGTGCGGGTCACGCTCAACGTGTGCTCCAGCAGTCCGCCGACGAAGGCGTGATGATTGTGCCGGGCCGCCGGCATCCGCAAGATCGCCGCGCGGTTCTCGGTCAGAATCCCCTCGACCAGCCCGCGGAGGGCCGGCTCCGCGATCCGCTCCCCGGCGATCTGCAACAACTCGTCGAACATCTGCTCGGGGTCGAACCGCGATTGCGGCAGGCAGAGCGTGGGGGAGAAGCCGTCGGCCGCGTCGGCATCGCAGGTCTCGCGGATCTTGCGGATGTCGAGTTGCGGGCCGTAGTTGGTCTCGCGGTAGACGCCGCGGACCTTGTAGAACGCGCCGGGCGTCCATTTGTCGCGGCAATCGACCGCCCAGGGCGAGTTGTCCCAGATGGGAAACACGACCTCCCGGCCGCTGTCGCGAAAGCCGACGCGGAAATACGGCTTCCCTTCCCGCGTGGTCAACTGCTCTTTGGCGGTCATCAACAGGAACAGGTCGGCCTCCTGCCCGGCAACCATTTGAGAGAGCGTGAGGATGGGCATGGGAAGGGATTGGGGATTGGGGATTGGAGGAAAGCCCCGCGACTGCGTCGCGGGGGTTGCGGCTTCGCAGTGATTGTAACGAATGGCCGGAGATGCGCGAAGCGTGCCGAAGGGCTGAAGATTTCCGAGTTTTCCGGCCGAAACGAGAGATGATGGGGATCTTTTCCCGCAAGCCGCTGCGTCCGAAGCCGCCCACGCCCCAGAGCCTGACCGCCGGGTGGCTGAAGGCGTTTGTCGATTACTCGGCGGGGGAGTGCCACCTGGCCGAGAACACCGTGGCCGCCTACCGCCGGGACCTGGCGCGGCTGCTGGAATGGCTCGGGGGCCGGTCGATTCCCGGCCTCGGGATCCGCGACCTGGCCGACTACGCGGCGTGGCTGGGCACGAAGCGGCTCGCCCCGGCCAGCATCGCCCGGCATCTCGTGTCGCTCAAGGTCTTCTTCCGCTACCTCCAACTGGAAGGCGTGCTCCAGGAGAACCTGGCCGAATTGTTGGGCAGCCAGAAGCTCTGGGAGCGGGTTCCCAAGGTCCTCAGCCCCGAGCAAGTGGGCCGGCTGATGGAGACCCCGCGGCCGGGAGACCCTTGTTGGCGGCGGGATCGGGCGCTGTTGGAATTGCTCTACGCGACCGGGTGCCGCGCGTCGGAGCTCTCCCACCTGCGGCTCTGCGACATGCACCTCGACGAAGGCTATTGCCTCTGCCGCGGCAAGGGCGACAAGGAGCGGATGGTGCCGCTGGGCGCCCGGGCCGCCGCGGCCGTCCGCGCGTATCTGGCCGACGAGCGGGCGGTGCTGGCCGCGCGGGTTTCGCGGCCCGCGGAGTGGGTCCTGCTCTCTTATCGCGGGCGGCGGCTGCGGCGGGAGCGGATCTGGGAGCTCCTGAAGCGGTATGCCCTCCGCGTCGGGGCGCCGCCGGAAGTCAGCCCTCACACGCTCCGCCACAGTTTCGCCACGCACATGCTCGCCGGCGGGGCCGACTTGCGACAGGTCCAGGAGATGCTCGGCCACGCCAGCATCGCCACGACGCAACTCTACACGCACGTCGATCTCACGCGGCTGAAGGCCGTGCACCACAAGTTCCATCCGCGGGCGTGACGAGCCTGCGTGCGGCCCGCAAGCGAATACTGTGGTGGGGGCGTCCCGCCTGCATCGTGCCGGGCAGGCGAGACGCCTGCACCACAATCATGCGCCTTGCTGCGCATCGCTTGCGCAACCCATGTTGGCCATTTGCCCGAGCGACTGCTCCTGTTCGCTCGCGAGATACCCGCGGCCTTGCTGGATGCCGATGTGGTCCCAGGGCAGGGCTGCGCGGGGCAGGGCAGGGGAGTGGAGGAGGTCATCGACGTCGATGCCGCAATCCGCCAGGGCCTGCCACCAGAGCGCGGGCTGCAGCCGCTCGGCCCAGGCGTCCAGCCGCGCCCCGCGCCGCCAGGCCAGCTCGATCGCCGCGCCCACGCGGCGATCGCCGCGGCACAACACGCCCTCCAGCAGGCTCGAATCCACGTCGTGGCACCGCAGCGTCACGCTCCGCATGCGCTTCCGCCGCCGCAATCGCTCGTGGGCCTCCTGGAAATACTCGCGGCGCTGCATGGCGTTCCACTGGAAAGGCGTCTGCGGTTTCGGCACGAAGTTCGACACGTTGGCCACCACCGCGGCGAAGCGGCCCAGCACCTCCTTGCCCAGCCGCGAGATCGACTCGGCCATGTCGATGATGCCGTCGAGGTCGGCCGGGCGCTCGCCCGGCAGCCCGCACATGAAATAGAGCTTCACGCGTGCAAAGCCGTTCTCCATCGCGCGGCGGCAGCCGGCCATCAGGTCGTCGTTGCTGATCCGCTTGCCGATGAGTTCGCGCATGTCGTCGCGGGCCGCCTCGGGGGCCAGCGTCAGCCCGTCGCGGCGGTCCGTGTTCAGCAACTCGCCCAGCGAGCGCCACTGGCGGTTGACGCGCAGGCTGGGCAGCGAGATGCTCACGCCCAGCGGACGGAAGACCTCGTGCAAGCGGCCCAGGAGATGCTCGATCTCGGGATAGTCGCTGGTGGAGAGGCCCAAGAGCGCGATCTCGTTGTAGCCGGTCGTGCGGTACGACTC
>JBEKCP010000209.1:0-9024 GCA_050014815.1 Thermoguttaceae bacterium
CCGATGCCCTTTTCCGGTGGGACGTGCGCGGTTTCGTAAGAGTCACGGCGACAGGCGAGGTCTTGAACCGCCGACAGCGCATCGCTGACGGCTCGAAGCGGGATCTTCTCCGGGAGCAAGTCAGGCGCTACAAATCGGACCTCGAATGTCGCCTCTGCCTTTTTCTTCGACGCCATCGGAGACTCACTCGGGAGGGGCCCTTCTTAGCTCTATCGGAAATATACCCTTAGCAAGGGGTGTCGTCAATCGAGGTTCGCACGAGTATCGAGGACCTCCACGCCGCCTTGCCCCGCGCGGCGACGAATCGAAACGGCCCCAGCAATCCGGGAAGCCGCTTCCTTCGTCGTCTCGCCGTCACCCCTCCAAGGGCGCGAGGGCCAACTGCCGCAGGGCGTCCAGGGCGGCTAGGACGTCCTCGCACGAAACCTCCCGCCAGCCGGTCAGACGGTGGTGGACAATCGCCAGCTTGAAGGCATCGAAGGCATCGGTCAGATCGGCCGGCAGCGGCGGCAAGTGCTCCAGCGGCCGCACGGGCGAAATGCCCTCGTCCGCAAAGGCATCCGTCAAATCCGGCGGCACGCCGTCCGCCGGCATGGAATCCTCCGGCGGGGCGTCCGGCGACTCGGCCCGCGGAGAGTCGGTCCCCTGGACCTCGGCGATCGAGGCGGAGATCGCCTCCGGCTCTACGGCGGGGGGGGCGTCCTCGTCGAGGTCCTCGGCCGGCTCGGCGGGCGGCGGCTCCAACATGCCGAGCGTCTTGGCCCGCTGGGCCTGCACCTGCGAGACCGACCAGCCGCTCTGGACGGCCCCTTCGAGCCACATCTCGGCGTCGTCCCAATCCACGGCGGCCTGAAAATGACTCCAGAACAACCCCGGGTACTGCTCCCGCACGCCGCTGAACCGCTGATAGACGCGGCGGAGCCGGCCGACGTGCTGCGGGGTGACGCTGCCGACCGAGCGGCTCCATGCTTCGTCGGTGTAGGCCGCCTGGGCGGCGCCGGCCTCGATGAGGGCGGCCCGCCACTCGCAAATGATGCGGCCCTTCTCCCAGTTCGTCGTGCTGACCAGGTGGTTCCAGCGGCCCAGGAACTCGGTCGAAGCGGCCTCGATCTGCGGATCGGTACCGATCCGCGGATCTACGGCGATCCGCGGATCCTCCGCCACGATGGGGGGCGCGTCGTCGGTAGACTGTCTTTTCACAGCGGGTATTCCTTTACACTCTCGGGAAGGTGGATCGCCCGGACTGTTCACGGCCAAACACTAGCCCGACGCGCAAGCGAGGGAGCCGCCTTGTTTCCGTCCCTCGCTTGCGCGTCGGGCCAGTGTCGAACACACTGTCCCCAGATCCCTTGCCCATGAATAGTCCGAACAGGTCGATTCTAGCACGGGCGGCGGCGGGGCCACCAGCGGCCCTCATCGCCGCGCCGACTCGGCACGCCGGAGAGTACCCGAATGCCGCAGAAAACCTTGCCCCGCCCCCGCCCCCACCCGTGGCGATGGTCCAACCGCAGCGGGGAAAAGTTGTCGATCGACCCATGTAGCCCGCACACTCCGTGTGCGGAATCCGGCACACGGAGTGTGCCGGCTACATGGCGGCGGCCATGTCCGGCCATTCCCAACGCGACCTATCTGACGTACGATCATTGGCACACCGAGACCGTCCGCTCAGCACCAGCCCTCACCCCCGGCCCCTCTCCCGATGGGAGAGGGGAGAGATGATGTCCACCCCCTCGCGCGACGAGCTGGCCTCGCGATACTTCGACCAGTTGCCCTTCACGCCCTATCCGGTCCAGGAGGAGGCCCTGTTGGCCTGGTTCTCCTCGGAGCAGGGGGTGCTGGTATGTGCGCCGACGGGGACGGGCAAGACACTGATCGCCGAGGCCGCCCTGTTCGAGGCCCTCCACAACGGCACCACCGCCTACTACACGACGCCCCTGATCGCCCTGACCGAGCAGAAGTTCCGCGAGATGCAATCGCGGGCGGTCGCCTGGGGCTTCCAGCCTGCGGACGTCGGCCTGGTGACCGGCAACCGCCGTGAGAACCCGGCGGCCCGGGTGCTGGTGGTCGTGGCCGAGATCCTCTTGAACCGCCTGCTGCACGCCGAGGGCTTCGACCCGGACCGCACCAGTGCCGTGGTGATGGACGAGTTCCACAGCTTCACCGACCCGGAGCGGGGGATCGTTTGGGAGCTGACGCTGGGGATGCTGCCGCCCAACGTGCGGACGCTGCTCCTGTCGGCCACCGTGGGCAACGCCATGGAGTTCATCCATTGGCTGCGGCAGAGCCACAAACGCGAGATCGTGCTGGTGAAGGGCGAGGAACGCAAGGTGCCGCTCACGTACCATTGGGTCGGCGACATGCTCCTGAGCGAGCAACTGGAGGCGATGGCCGAGGGCGCGCCGGACACCCGCATGACCCCGGCCCTGGTCTTCTGCTTCAATCGCGACGAGTGCTGGACCGTGGCCGAGCAGATCAAGGGCAAGCGGGTGCTGGGCGAGGGGCAACAGGCTCGGCTCAACCAGGAGCTGGCCAAGTTGGACCTTTCCGAAGGCGCGGGGCCGAAGCTCAAGCAGGTCCTGGTGCGGGGCGTCGGCGTCCACCATGCCGGACTGCTGCCGAAGTACCGCCGCATCGTGGAAGAGCTGTTCCAGCAGAAGCTCCTCTCCGTGGCCGTGTGTACGGAGACGCTCGCGTCGGGCATCAACCTGCCGGCCCGGTCCGTCGTGGTGCCGAACCTCCTGAAAGGCCCGCCGGAGAAGAGGAGGATCCTGGACGCCAGCACGGCCCACCAGATCTTCGGCCGCGCCGGGCGTCCGCAGTTCGACAAGGAGGGACACGTTTTCGTACTGGCCCACGAAGACGACGTGAAGATCGCCCGGTGGCGGGAGCAGTACGACCGGATTCCCGAGGACACCAAGGACCCGGGGCTGCTGCGGATGAAGAAATCGCTCAAGCGAAAGATGCCGCACCGCCGGGAAACGGAACAATACTGGAACGAGGTCCAGTTTCAGAAGCTATGCGCGGCGCCGGCGGGCAAGCTCTACAGCCGCGGCCCGGTGCCCTGGCGGCTGTTGGCCTACATGCTCGACGCCTCGCCCGAGATCGACCGCATCCGCCGGCTGGTCGGCAAGCGGCTGATGGACTCCGGGCGGATCGAGGCGGGCCAGCGGGACCTGGACGGGATGCTCGTGGTGCTCCATCGGGCCGGATACGTGCGGCTGGAACCGCCGCCGGCGGAAGAGAAAGAGTTTAGCGGGCGGGCTTGCCCGCCGTGTACGGCAGAAGCAGCGCCGAGCCGGGCGGTTCTCGACCTTACGATTCCTTTCTATCCGCCGTCTAACGCCCACGGCGGGCAAGCCCGCCCGCTAAACTCTGGCATGCCGCCTCCGCCTGCCGAACCGATCCCGCCGCCGTATCGCCCGGAACTGGCCCACCCGACGGCAGAGCTTCCCAAGCTGGCCATGTGGCGGAGCATCAATCCGCTCTATGGGATGTTCCTCGTTAAGCAACTGGGCATCGCCGACCGGCCGGAGCGGATCCAGGCGATGGAGAGCGTGTTGGAGTTTCCCGGCTCGGTGGCCCGATACGTCCGGGTTCCGAAGCAGCACGAGTTGCCGCCCGGACCGTTGGCCACCATGCGTCTGGACGCCCAGCTTTTGCAGCTCGGCCTGGCCACGGCCGAGGAGTTGGCGCCACCGAAGGAAGACGAGGCGACACCACGGCGGCCCCGCCACAGCTACGACGCCCAGCAGGACGAGGAACCCAAGTGGGTGCTGACGGTCGCCGAGAAGCTCCGCCGGCTGTTCGATTACGAGTGCCCGGGCGTCCGCGATCTGCGGACCACGCCGGTCTGGGCGGCCGGGGAACTCCTGATGGACTACCACGGCAAGTTCAATACGTACATCAGCGGCAAGGACCTGGCGAAGCAGGAAGGCATTGTGTTCCGGCACCTGCTCCGTCTGATCCTCTTGCTGGGCGAGTTCCGCCAGTTGGCCCCGCCGGACCTGGACGAGGCTGCCTGGCGGTACGATCTGGACGAGGTCACCCGGCAGTTGATCGAAGGCTGCCACGAGGTGGACCCGACGAGCACCGACCGTGCGTTGGAGCAGGCCGGCGAGGAGCCGGCGGAAGAGCCGGAGTTCGGGGCGGGAATCCTTATGTAGCCCGCACACGCCGTGTGTGGGATCCAGCACACGGAGTGTGCCGGCCACATGGTTGACCGGCTGCGCGGTTTCCTTTAGAATTGGACTTTTGCAAACTGCTCCCCTCTCCCTTTGGGAGAGGCACCCACGAGTGGGTACCCGGGGGTGGGCATGGGCAAGGCGCACAAGTAAGGCAAGACGTCTTCTCGGCCACCCGCCCTCACCCTAACCCTCTCCCGGAGGGAGAGGGGACCATGAACCCGGCCCCTGAAATCATTGGAGTCCGCCATGCAGACCGCCGCAATTGAAAAAGCCCATGAGCTTGCCCGGGAACGTTACGCCGAGTGGGGAGTTGACGTGGACGCGGCCGAGGAGGCCCTGGCCCGCGTGCCCATCTCGATGCACTGCTGGCAGGGAGACGACGTGGCGGGGTTCGAGAGCGCGGGCGACCTCTCGGCCAGCGGCCTGATGGCCACGGGGAATTATCCGGGCCGGGCCCGCACCGCCGACCAGCTCCGGGCCGACGCCGAGGCCGCCTTCCGCCTCATCCCGGGCAAGCACCGCTTCAACATCCACGCGATCTACCTGGAGACGGGCGGCCGGCCGGTCGAGCGGAACCGGATCGAGCCCGCCCATTTCCAGCGGTGGATCGACTGGGCCAAGGGGCTGGACATCGGGTTGGATTTCAATCCCACGTTCTTCGCCCATCCCAAGGCGGCCGACGGCTTCACGCTGGCGCACCGCGACGCGGGCATCCGCCGCTTCTGGATCGAGCACGGCATCGCCTGCCGCAAGATCGGCGAGGCGATGGGCCGCCGGCTCGGGAAACCCTGCGTCACCAACGTCTGGATCCCCGACGGCATGAAGGACGTTACCATCGATCGCAGCGGGCCGCGCGAGCGCCTCAAGGAGTCGCTCGACGAGATGTTCGCCGCCCCCGTCGACCCCCGCGCGAACCTCGACTCCGTCGAATCGAAGCTCTTCGGGATCGGCTCGGAGACCTACGTGGTCGGCTCCCACGAGTTCTACCTCGGCTACGCCGTGGCCAATCAGAAGCTGCTCACGCTCGACGCGGGCCACTTCCATCCCACCGAGACCATCGCCGACAAGCTCTCCTCGATCCTCCTCTTCCTCGACGAGGTCCTGCTGCACGTCAGCCGCGGCATCCGCTGGGACAGCGACCACGTGGTCATCTTGAGCGACGACCTTCGGGCCACGGCCGAAGAGATCGTCCGCGGCGGGTTCCTCGACCGGGTCCACGTCGGCCTGGACTACTTCGACGCCAGCATCCACCGCGTGGCCGCCTGGGTGACGGGCATGCGGGCGATGCTCCGGGCCCTGCTGGCGGCCCTCCTGGAGCCGACCTCCAAGCTCCGCGAGCTGGAGAATCGCGGCGATTATACGTCGCGGCTTGTCCTGACCGAAGAGGTCAAAATGCTCCCGCTGGGCGACGTGTGGAACCACTACTGCCTGCGGCACGGCGTGCCCGTCGGCCCCGCCTGGCTCGATGTCGTCAAACAGTACGAGAAGGACGTGACGAGCACGAGGTAGTGCTGCCTCACGGTCCCCCTCTCCCTCCGGGAGAGGGCCGGGGTGAGGGGGCGCAACGCCAAGTGTTGTCTTCCGCGCCCTCACCCCCTGCCCCTCTCCCGAAGGGAGAGGGGAGTACACGGGCTGGCACCCCCGGCTACCGCTCGACTTCGGGCTTGACCGGCTCGCCGCCAGCCGGGGTGATCATGGCCTTGAGCCGCTCCATCGTTACGGTCGGCTTGATGATTTCCGCGTGGCCATCAAAGAAGACGGCAAGTAATCCATCCGGCGAGACTTGCCCGAGGGCGGCCAACGGGTTGGCCGGATCGAACGGGATGTCTTCCGGCTTGGTCCAGAAGACGGCCTTGTCCTTGCCGGCCTCGACGCACAGGATCGTATGGCTGGCCCCGCTCCTAATGTCGGCCATCTTGACCTTCTTTCCGCCATCGAAGGCCGCCCCCTTGCCGGTGAACACCATCACGCACGTCTTGCCCGGCTCTACGCCCTCGGCCTGGAAGACCCGGGGCATCTTCCGCTTGGCCAGTTCGAGGTTGTAGGGGCTGTCCCAGGGCTCGGAGCGATGGAACTCCTCGAAGAGCCCATTTTCCCCAAAGAAAGGAAGTGCCGCCACCCGCCAGCTCCACATTGGCTTGCCCTGGTCGGCCAGGACGGCCGGCGGGAAGCTCCCATGCATATTCTCGTAGTTGAGCATCATCAGGGCGACCTCTTTGAGGTTATTCAGTCGGACAATCCGCTTGGCGGAATTCCGCGCCTCCAGCAGCGATTGCCGGGCCAGGACCACCAGTCCGGGGATGGCCTCGTCCATGCTGGCTGGCCGCTTCACGGCCAGCACGACTTGCCGATCCGTCTTGGTTACGGTCAGCCCGCCGAGCCCCTGGTCGGCCACGGTCAAGGCCGAGGCGAAGGTTTTCTTGGCCTCTCCAGGCAGACTTTTCTCAATGGCCGCCATCTGCTCGTTGGCCATCTGGAGGCCCTGCTTGCCGAGGGCTTCCACCCGGTCGGCGCTGGCCGCATCGTGAGCGTCCATCGAGAGCCGCAGCATCGGGTCCCCGCTGAGGCTTACGGTCAGTGTAGCACCCTGGATAAGCGAGGGGATATCAATGAAAGGGGCCAGCGGTGGCGGGGCATTTTCCTTCGCCTGGGCAGCGGCGTCCTTGACGGTCTCGCGGATCGGGTCCAGCGCGGCGGCCACGATCAGGTCGCTGTGGGCGTCCGCCTGGCGGAGCCGCTCGGCCAGCGGCCCGGTGGCCTCGCCGGCTGAAAGGGCCTTCCTCACGTCCGCCTCGCTCCCGAACAGGACGGTCTTCTCGTCCGCCACGCACGCCAAGGAACCCGGCGAACGGGGGTACTGGTAGCACGTCTTGCCCTCGACCCTGGTCTCGATCGCCTTTTCGTTCGTGCCCGGCGTTACCAGGGATTTCGACAGGTTCGCCAGCATGGTCTTGACGTCTTCCGCTTTGGCCAACCGGACGATCGTCGTGGGCGTCATCCGCGTTCCGGGGGGGGCATAATGTTTCGGCGGCACGGGGGCCAGAACGATGATCTCCTCGACTTCGGTCGGGTCGATGCCGAACTCCATGATCCGTTGGGCAAGGAACTCTTCCTTCAGCAGCGGCCCCACCAGCGGCGATTGGGCAATCCGCAGGGGATGCACCACAACGGCCGCGCAGAAATCGGACCCGACGTAAGACAGGTCCAGCGACTTGCCCGGCGAAGCCATTGGCCCGGCTGACGGCCGTGCGACGCCCTCCTGCTTCGACCCGCCACACCCGCTCAGGCCGGGTGCCAAAAGGGTTGCCAAGATCGCCGCCGCCAGGCTGTACCGTCGCATCGACGCCTCCTCGAAGTGAAAGGATTGTTCGCAGGGCCTCCTACTTAAGCTATCTCAAAAGCTCTCCCTTTGGGAGAGGGGCCAGCGGGCGATTCCAACCCGCCCTGCCGTTGACGAATGCGAGGCAAAACGCGAAGATAAGACCATGGAACGGTTTTCGGCGATTGTCCCAGCGGCAGTGGCAAAGGGGATCGACCAGGTTTGCCCCGACCAACGGCTGGTCGGTGCCCCTCCACGACTAACTGTCGGTTGGTACGCGGCGTCGCACCCATTGGACCTGTCCCTTTTGCCGCCCTCCGAAACGGATGGGCTGGAGCGGTATGCCTTCCAGTTCGGCCGCTGCTACGACGCGTATCTGACGACGGAACCGGGGTGGGAGGCCTTCTGGTCCCGGGGGCGCCGCGGCGTCGTCGCCTTGATTCGCCAAGGGCGGCACCTGTTCAGCAGCGGCGGGCTCCTGGCCCCCGAAGCGGAGCGGGCGGACCTCCTGGCCCAGTTCGTCGAGTCGGCGGACGAAAAGGGGCAGGTGCTCACTTTCTTCAATATCGCTGAGGAACAACTGCCGCTGTTCCGCCGGCACGGCTTCCAGGCGACCAAGTGGGGGGAGGAAGCCCTGGTGGACCTGCCCGGCGCAACTTGGGCAGGCAAGAGCTACCAGTGGGTGCGACGGCAGTCGAATTTCTGCCGGCGGCAAGGGCTGGTGGTTTCCGAGTGCCGGCCGGACGCCGGTCGGGCCGCCGCGTGGCAGGCCCTGTCCGCCGAGCTGTCGGAGGTCTCCCAGTTGTTCCTCGACGGCAAGCCGCAGTCGGGCGAGATGCGGTTCCTCGAGGCCGGGTTCGACCCGGCACGCCTGGGGAGAAAACGGGTCTTCGCGGCCCGGGCCGACGGCGGGGCGGGGCGAATCGAGGGATTCGTCGCCTGCAGTCCCTGTCAGGGCGGCGAGACCTGGGTCATCGAAACCTACCGGCAGCGGCCCGACGCCGTCCGCGGCACCATCCCCTTCCTCATGCACCAGGTCATGGAAGTGTTGCGGGCCGAAGGCGTCCGGCAGGTCTCCCTCTGCCTGATACCGGGCCTCCGCTGCCGGCAGTCCTTGCCCGGCGACAGCCGCATAGCCCGGTGGGGCCTCGTCCTCGCATCGCAATACTTCAACCTGGTCTTTGACACCACGGGGGCCTACCACTTCAAGAGCCGGTTCCGCCCGCGGTTCGAGAACCGCTATCTCTGCGTCCGCCCCCGGATGAATCTCTTCACGGCCGTGGCCTTCGTCCGCCTCTTGGGCGTGCTCCGGCTCGACCCGGGCAAGCTCTGCCGGCAGATGGTCCGGCGATGGCGGAAGCGATCCAGCCGCGCCACGCTCCGGACGCCCGACGGCGAAGCGGCGGAGGGATTAGCCCATTAGGGGTTAGAGACTTGGCGTGTGCCACAGCTTGCTCGCAAGCAGTGCATGCGATTACCCGCGGCAAAAAAAAATCTTGGAAGCAAGCAGTGGCACAAAGC
>JBEKCP010000210.1:0-10612 GCA_050014815.1 Thermoguttaceae bacterium
GAGCTACCACTGCCTGAAGTGACAGACCCGCGAACTCTCACGGAGTACAGCGTGGGCACTGGAAGAGATGACCGACTGCGCTCGGCCATGCTCGAAAGTTTCCTGCTTCACGCCAGAACGCTTCGAGACTTCTTGTGCCACGACAAGAAGAGGTGGGATGATGATGTGCTGGCCGGGGATTTCTTCAAGGTTCCTGAAACATGGACGAAAGTGCGTCCCCAACTCGGGCCATATCTTACCCAGAACAAGATGCGTCTCGACAAGACGTTGGCCCACATCAGCTATGCTCGCCTTCGCTTCAGGGCCAATGATGAATGGGACATCAGTGCCGTGCTACGTGAACTGGACCTGATTTGGCGGGCTTTCTGGGCGGCCCAGTTGCCGGAGGAATCGGTCTCATAAGTTGCGATAGCCAGAAAAAAGAAAAAAAGGGGGGGCAGGCGCGCGTATTGCGGCCGTTCAATTCGCGTTGCCCCGCCGCTCGTCGCCCGAATTTGGGAGCCGGGCAGCAGCCTGGCGTCGATCCGACGGCCGTTCACGGTCGTTCCCGCCGCAGGCGGTAGTAGGCCCGTTCTTTCAGCACGGGTTGGGTACCCGGCTGTCGCCGTGTGTGAGTCAGCCTCGTTCATGAGGCTCCTGGAGGCCGGGCGAGTGGGGAACCGCGTGAACGCGGCTGACAATGGAATGGGAGAAACAAGAGCGTTGTCGCTTGTCGCACCTGGCGTAAACGCCAGGCCGATTACCGCCTGCGGCGGAAGAACGGGCGTAAACGCCCGTCGGCGCGCATCACGATTGGCGAGCGCTCTGCCCGGCGAGCGGAGTAGCGCGGTATAATGAATCCGACAGGTGATCTCCCATGCAAATCGAAGGCAAGCGAATCCAACGCACGCGGCTCATCCAGAAGGGGCGGTTTGTCGTCTCGATCGAGACGGAAATGGTCATCCCGGATGAGGACTCCAGCGAGCCTTGTTACGAGCCTGAAACGGTCGAGTTCCTGCGGCAGGTTGCCGAACACGCGGAGCGCGGCGACGTGGAATGGCTGCGACGCCACGACAAGGTCTATGAACTCTTGGAGCCTACCACACTTCGCGCGGAACACTAATCCGCGCTAATCGCCGCTAATGGAAACGCTTAGCGAGAATCAGCGCCGATTAGTGTTCCCGTCCCTCGCCCCTCACCCCCTCAATAGGTCTCGATGTCTGCGGGCGCGACCCCGAGAACCTTGACGAGAGTGTCAAGGGTTTGCCCGTGCGGCTTCTCTGTTTCCTTGCGCTCAATCCGCGCAATGGTCTTGGGCGAGATTCCGGGAAAGAGGCTCACTGGCAGCTTGCAGGTCGGGAGGGCGGACCGCCCAATGCGAATTCCACTCGGGGGGTAGTCTTGGGCCACGCCAACAAACCGCCGCGCCGCACAGATTGCCTGATCGGTAGAGCTTGCCCGTGAGCAAAGTCCGCCTAGTCCCCGGTGAACGAATCTGCCGACAAAAGTGATAAAGCCGGATTTGTGGCGTGGGCACTGTCCGCCCGCGCCTCGAAGTGCCCGTCGGCGGGTTTCGTCGCCCACGAGACAAGAAGGTCTTGCAAAATGAGAGTCAAGTGGTTGGTCTCCATGGCGCTGATCGGCCTGCTGCCCAGCCTTGGCACGGCCCAGCAGATAAAGCCGCCCGGTGCGGCCCATACCGGTGTAGACTTCCTGGTCATACGGGATGAGTTGGCCGCTCCATCATCGCCGACCGTTCAACCGGAGCCGATTCCCTTTCCCGCCAGAGAAGCAGGCCCGGCAGCGGGCTTGACCCTGGCCGAGTTGGAGGCGACGGCGGAGCGGTGCAACCCCACTTTGGCCCAGGCGGCCGCGCGAGTGCAGGCTGCTCGCGGCCAGTGTCTTCAAGTCGGACTCTACCCCAACCCCGTCGTCGGTTACCAGGGGAGCGAGATCGGCGACGAAGGGCGGGCTGGACAGCAAGGCGGCTTCATCAGTCAGGAAATCGTCACCGCGGGAAAGTTGCGATTGAACCGGGCCATCGCCTGCCAGGAGATTCAACAGGCGGAATGCGTTTGGGCAGCGCAGCGATTTCGCGTGCTCACCGATGTGCGACGAGGCTTCTATGAAGTGCTGGTCGCACAGCGCACGGTGGAACTCACGGAGCAATTGGTCGGCATCGGCGCGCGTGGAGTCAAAGCCGCTGAGGAACTGCTGAAGGCCAAGGAGGTTGCGCGTGCCGACGTCCTGCAAGCGCGGATCGAAGCCGATTCCGCGAGAATCCTCTTGGACAAGGCGCGCAACCGATACGCGGGAGCTTGGCGCAACCTGGCGGCGGTGGTCGGCGATCCGGCGCTGCAGCCGACCCAATTGGCAGGGGGCTTGCAGGACGGAACGGCTCGGTTCACCTGGGAAGACACGCTGAGCCGGCTCTTGGCCGAAAGCCCTCAGCTTGCCGGTGCCCAGGCCGGCGTCGCTCGCGCCCATGCGGCCCTGAGCCGAGAGTGCGCCGGGCGGGTTCCCAATGTCGAGTTGCAGGCCGGCGTGCAGTACGACAACGCAACCCGCGATACGATTGCCGGCGTACAAGTCGGCATCCCAATCCCAATTTACAACCGCAATCAGGGAAACATCGCAAAGGCCCAGGCGGAGTTGGCTGCGGCGCAGCACGAGGTCCAACGGGTGCAGTTGGCGTTGCAGCAGCGCTTGGCGGCTGTCTTCGAACAGTACGCGACCGCCCAACAACAGGTCGAAAAGTACACCCGAGACATCATGCCCAGCGCCCAAGAATCACTGAAGCTGGTCAGCGCGGGTTATCGGCAGGGGGAGTTCGGCTACCTGGTGTTGCTCACGGCCCAGCGGACCTATTTCCAAACCAGCCTGGCCCATCTGGAAGCCTTACGCGACCTTCGCGCCGCAACGGCGGCAATCGAAGGAAACCTGTTGTCCGACAGCCTCCAAACGTCAGAAGCCCCAGAGCGAGGTCCGCAGCAGAGGTAGTTTGGCTCTCACTGGCCGTATGGATTACGATGAATTGGCAAATTGGGCAACCAGGCTGGCGTGCCGCGTCCACCCAAGAGGCGGGGTTGGATGGTTCGCGTGAAGATGCTAGGATTGGGCTGCCGATAACGATTGCAGCGTAGACGAGGAGTAGTATGGCCAAACTGTGTCGCATTGCGACTGCCGCGATGCTGGCGGTCCACATCACAGTGGGTTGCTGCGCGCACCACGCCCACGGCTGCGAGGGCAAAGATTGCTCGTCATCGGCTCACGGTGATGCAACGCATGACGGTCAATGCCCTGGTCGAGGGGCGGAGAATTCGCATCACGGGTCGCACGACTGCCACGGGGAAAAATGCTCCTTCGTTTCCCCGAGCCGTACTGTCAGTGATTCGCTCGTTCTGCCTTTCCAGGCATTCTTCGCACCGTCGCTCGACAACCAGCTTCCTCCGGTCGGCATGGGCCGCGGGCGAGACTTTTTGGCCTCCGGCCGGCTGCTGCTGCCGGTTCGTCTCCATCTGGCCAATCAGGTCCTGCTGATCTGATTGCGCGCGCTCGCTGACTTGACCCCCGCTTGATGCTGCGCATCGGGGGTCGTCCGTGGGTATGGTCCTCTTTCAAGAATCTCTCTCCGTCGGTAGGAGCTTTGCCATGGCTCATGTAACAGTCAACCACCCGGTCGCCCGCTCGCCTTTCCACAGCGAGCAGCAGAAAGAAACGCCGCAGCGGGCGAAAACTGCGGAAGTGAAGCGGCGTTTCCCGGTACTGAGTCGCTTCGCCCAGCACGTCCCAACCCTGATGGTCATGGGCCTGCTCGCCGCGCTGGGCGCGTATGGGCACCACTCGGGTTGGAAACTGCCAAAGTTCTCGGCACTCGCCGGCAACGGCGTCGCGGAGCGGGAGGATTGGTGCGAAGAACATGGCGTGCCGGAATCGCAGTGCGTCGAGTGCAACGCGGACCTGCTGCCCCGAGGCAAGGATTACGGTTGGTGCAAGGAGCACGGCGTTTACAACTGCCCGCTCTGCCATCCCGAGGTCGCGCAACTGAAGCAGACGCCGGTTGTCGCCGATTCAGACCGGCAGCGTGCCGCGAGGGCGCTCGCCGCGGCTCCGCGGCCGGAGAACAACCCGGTATGCAAGAACTACCGCCGAAGAGTCCAGTTCGCCTCGCACGAAGCGGTGCTGAAGGCGGGAGTGGACGTGGGGCTGGTAGACCAACAGCCAATCGTCGAGTCGATTGCCGCCAATGGCCAAATCACCTACGACCAGACCCGCTTTGCCAGCCTCTCCTCGCGCCTGGCAGGGACGGTATGGCATGTCGAGAAGAATGTCGGCGACCAGGTTCGATTCGGCGAAGTCCTGGTCCTGATTGATGCCGCCGAGGTCGGCCGGGCCAAGACGGAACTGATTCAAGCGTTGGCGCAAGAAGAACTCAACCGCAAGGCCGTCAAGCGGCTGGAATCGCTCACTGAGGTCGTGGCGGGCCGCCAGGTCCAAGAGGCCCAGGCGGGTTTTGTGCAGGCCCGAGCCCGATTGCTTAGCGCCCAACAGGCGTTGGGAAACCTCGGTCTTCCGGTCAACGTCGAGCAGTTGCGGGCGCTATCCGAAGAGAAGTTGGCAGAGCGTCTTCGACTGCTCGGGCTTCCTGAGCAAAACGTACAACATCTCAACCCTGACGAGACCACAACCAATCTCCTTCCCGTGAAGGCCCCGATGGACGGCATCGTCGTGGCCCGGCAGGTCGTAGCGGGGGAAGTGGTTGACGCTTCGCGGGTGTTGTTCCAATTGGCCGACACGAGCCGGATGTGGTTGACGTTGAACGTGTCTGTCGAAGACGCAGGCAGACTCGCCCTGGGCCAACCGGTTCGCTTCCGGCCTGATGGAAGCCGGGAGGAAGTGAGCGGGAAGCTCGTCTGGATCAGCACCACAGCCGATCGGCAGACGCGGATGGTAACGGTGCGCGCCGAACTACCCAACCCGAATGCACAGCTTCGCAACGAGACGTTCGGAGCAGGAAGGATTGTCCTGCGAGAAGAGCGGGAAGCCGTCGTGGTTCCCAACGAAGCGATCCATTGGGAAGGCTGCTGCAATATCGTGTTCGTGCGCGACAAGGGCTACTTCGACAAGGACAGCCCCAAGGTGTTTCACGTCCGCACCGTGCGGCCGGGTGCCGGGCACCGACCCGAAGGGTTGGTCGACGAGAAGGTCACGGAGATTACTGCCGGGCTCATGCCTGGCGAAGTTGTAGCCACCAAAGGCAGTGACGCGCTTCGCGCGGAACTCCTGAAGAACAACCTCGGCGAAGGCTGCGGCTGCTGCAAGTAGGGAGACTCTATGCTCAATTGGATCATCGACTTCTCATTGCGGCACCGTTTGCTGGTCGTCGTCGTCGCCCTGGCGCTGGCCGGCCTCGGCGTTTTTTCGCTGGCGCATTTGGACATCGACGCCTTCCCCGACACCACCCCGGCCCAGATTCAGGTCAACACCGTTGCTCCTTCGCTCGCCCCCGAGGAGGTCGAACGGCAAATCACCTTGCCGGTCGAACAGGCGATCAGCGGGCTGCCTGGCCTGGAGAATGTGCGTTCGATCTCCAAGTTCGGCCTGTCGCAGGTGGTCGTCACCTTTCACGATGGAACCGACATCTACTTCGCCCGGCAGCTTGTCAACGAGCGTCTCGGCATCGTGGAACTCCCCGAGGGCATCCAGCGCCCGCAAATGGGGCCGGTCTCGACGGGCCTCGGCGAGGTCTTTCATTATGTTTTGACCTATGAGGGATACGATTTCTCCAAGCTGCCCACGGCAGAGCGGGTCAAGAAGCTCACTGAGTTGCGGACCATTCACGATTGGGTGGTCAAGCCCCAGCTTCGATCCATCCCCGGCGTGGCCGAAGTGAACAGTTGGGGCGGGTACGAGAAACAATACCAAATCCGCATCGACCCCGGCCGGCTGGTCAAGTACGGTCTGACATTTGACCAGGTTACGGAGGCGGTCAAGGATAACAACCGCAATGTCGGCGGCGGGAACATCGTCGTCGGATCGCGGATGCTGCCGGTCCACGGCCAGGGCCGAACGGTCACCTTGGAGCAGATCAAGAACATCGTCATCACCGCCACCCGCGGCCAGCCGATTCACGTCGGCGACGTGGCCGACGTGGAAACCGGCCACGAAATACGTCTCGGGGCTGTTACGGCCCACGGCCGCGGCGAAGCGGTGCTCGGCTTGGGCTTCATGCTCATGGGTGAGAACGGCCACGATGTCACTTGGGCGTTGAAGCACAAGCTCGAAGAGATACGCGCTACGCTCCCGCCAGGTGTGACGATCCAAAGCGTCTACGACCGCACAGAGTTGGTGGATCATGTGATCGACACCGTGCGGAAGAACCTGTTTGAAGGCGGGCTGATGGTCATTGCCGTCTTGTTCATCTTCCTGGGCAATCTTCGCGCTGGGTTGATCGTTGCACTGGCGATCCCCCTGTCGATGCTGTTTGCCTTCTCGGGGATGCTGCGGTTCGGCATCGCGGCCAGCCTCCTGAGCTTGGGTGCCATCGACTTCGGATTGATTGTTGATAGCTCGGTGGTCATGGTCGAGAACTGCGTGCGACACCTGGCGCAAAAGGGATTGGGGATTAGGGATTGGGGATTGGAGGGGAAAGACTTGACGCATTCCCCAATCCCTAATCCCCAATCCCCAATCCCTCGCTTGCAGATCATCCGCGATGCGGCGGTTGAAGTTCGCAAGCCCACCATGTTCGGCGAGCTAATCATTATGGTCGTGTACCTGCCGATCCTCGCCCTGGAGGGCGTCGAAGGAAAGCTCTTCCGGCCGATGGCCCTTACCGTGATCTTTGCACTGGCCGGGTCGATGGTGCTTTCGCTGACGCTGATGCCGGTCCTGGCCAGCCTGGTGCTTCCCAAGCGGATGGCCGAGCGAGAACCGTTGGCCATCCGCATCCTGAAGCGGCTCTATGCCCCCGTGCTGCGCTTTACGATGCACAACAAGCTGGCAGTGCTCGGGCTGGCCCTGGGGCTGTTGGTGGTTGCCTTCGGAATGATTGCTCCCAACCTCGGATCGGAGTTCGTTCCCAAGCTCTCCGAAGGTTCCATCGTGGTCAGCGTCGTCCGGCTGGCCGGAATCGACCTGGAGGAGTCGATTCGCTACGACACCCAGATGGAAAAGAACCTGCTGGCGGCCTTCCCCGACGAAATTCAATATGTCTGGAATCGCATCGGCACGGCCGAAGTGGCAACGGACCCGATGGGCGTGGAACTCTCGGACCTGTTCATCACACTGAAGCCGCGCGAGTGCTGGAAGCGGGCCGCTACGCAGGCCGAGTTGACCGACTTGGTCCAAAAAGAACTCCGCAGCCTGCCGGGACAGCGCGTTGCCATGACGCAGCCCATCGAGATGCGGTTGAACGAGATGATCTCGGGCGTTCGCGCCGACGTGGCCGCCATCCTCTACGGCGACGACTTCGACCTGCTCGTGAAGAAGGCCGCCGAGATCGAACGGGTTGTGAAGTCCATCCCCGGGGCAGTGGACGTGAGCACCGAGCAGCTCACGGGGCAGCCGGTTCTGCAAATCCGCGTCAACCAGGACGAGATCGCCCGCTACGGCATCCCGGCTAAGGCAGTGCTCGATCTGGTCGAGTCGTTGGGCAGCAAGCGTTTAGGGGAAGTCTACGAGGGGCAACTGCGATTCCCCCTGGTCGTTCGCCTCCCGGAGACCACACGGGCCGGCCCCGAGGCGATCGGCGCGATCCTCGTGAGTGCTCCCTCCGGGGAGCGGATTCCCCTGTCGCGGCTTGCGACCATCGAGGCCGTCGAGGGACCATCCACGATCAAGCGCGAGTGGTATCAGCGGCGGATCACCGTCGAGGCCAATGTTCGTGGCCGAGACATGGGCAGTTTCGTGGCCGAGGCCCAGAAGAAAGTGGCCGCGCAGGTGCAATTGCCGCCGGGACGCTATCGCATGGAGTGGGGAGGGCAGTTCGAGAACCTCCAACGGGCCGAGAGACGCCTGATGGTCGTGGTGCCGCTAGCCCTCGTCCTGATCTTCGGCCTGCTCTACATGACCTACCGGAACGTGCTGGACGCCTTGCGGACGTTCACCGGCGTGCCCTTGGCATGGATCGGCGGCATCTTCGCCCTTTGGATACGGGATATGCCGTTTTCTATCTCCGCGGCGGTTGGGTTTATCGCGCTCTCGGGCGTTGCGGTCTTGGACCAGATGTTGCTGGTATCGTACATCCGCCAGTTGCGCGAGCAAGGCTTGCCGCTGGAGGAAGCCGTTGAGAAGGCCGCCATGACCAGGTTACGGCCCGTATTGATGACCGCGCTCGTGGCAAGTCTGGGATTTGTTCCAATGGCTTTTAGCACGGGCATGGGTGCCGAAGTGCAACGTCCGCTGGCCACCGTGGTGATTGGTGGTGTTTTCAGCGCGATGGTAATGAGTCTGGTGGTTCTGCGAGTGCTGTATATGTTCTTTAGCGGCCCCGCGGGGTCGAAGAGAGATACGTCTCAGACTGACATGGAATCGCGGCGCGTGCCCGAGACGGCGGGCACCGTGGTGTAACTTGACGCAGGCGACTTTAGGCCGGGGACTGTCCCAATTTTCGTTCGACGAAAATGGGACTGTCCCCTTTGGACGTATGGAGGAGGATTCAATGAACTTGATGTCTTGGGTACGAGCGGTTTCGTTCTCGATGATTGCGCTGGGCGCCTTGGCAGTTGCCGGTTGCGGCGGAGCCGGCGCAAAGGGTCCAGATGCGGATAATCCAGCCACACCGGCCGCTGATTCGTGTTGTTCGATTGCTGAGAACTGGTGCAGCGAACACGGCGTACCGGAAGACATCTGCGCCCAGTGCAACGCCAAGGTCGCGGCCGAATACCAACGGAAGGGTGACTGGTGCAAGGAACACAACCGGCCGCAGTCGCAGTGCTTTCTGTGCAACCCGAAGCTCGAAGCCAAGTTCGCCGCGGAATACGAGGCGAGGTACGGCAAGAAGCCGCCCAAACTAAAGCTATTAGCTGCGTTGCGGCAGTTACCCGGGGGCGGCTGCCGCCGCTCACGAGCGGCAAAGACCCGAAATTGGGGCTTTTCAGGGCATGGAGACGTGGTAGAATGGCGTGCGCCGCGCATTTATCGTTTGGTCCAAAGTGGTAAATGGTTGGCGGGGCGGCACCGCGCGTGTACTCGCGCCGCGCCAGCCACCACTTGTGGGTGGGGTTTAATGCTCGCGCCAAAGACCGACCGCTTCTGTTGGGTGGTTAGTTCCCGGTGGCTCGAACTTGACGACCTCGAAAAACGGGACTATTGGCCGAAGTCCTGCTCGCCGCAACTGCCTTGACAGCAGGAGGATCGGCAGGTAGCATTTGCCTTTCATGGGGACCCGGTGGAGAATTGAGTTTGAGGCCCGACACCCGACCAACCCTGACGGGGAAATGTGGAAAGTCGGAATTGCACCGGGCTTGCTCGCACTCCTGCAACAGAATGGGCACGTTGTAAAGCAAGCGAGGATTTTGCTGATCGACGAAGTCCTTCGTGAAACGCGAGCAATTTTCCATGGTTGGTCGCGTCCGGGCACGGAAGATTGCTTCGTTTATGCCGGAAACCCGGGGCGGGACCAGCACGGGCCGACCATCGAAACTCCGCCACCGCCCGGCATGGTATTTCTTGTTTTCGTGCTGCCCGATGGGACGATAGACGACTGGAACTGGCGCAAGGCCGCTGAAGGTGACCCGGACGTGCCCGAAGGCATCACAGGGAGCAAAATATGGCCGCAGACCTGAAGGACTTCCTTACGACCCAAATTGGTGACGTTCCCTTTCGTCCGTACCTCGCCATCAACCGTGAAGCTGACGCGCTTACCGCGTACTTCAAACCCGATGCGGACTACTCGGAGCGGTTGACCGACCACGTAACCCTGTATCGTTCGATGGAATCAAACGAAATCGTCGGCTGCCGGATCAAGGGAATCTCCGGCATCCTGGAAGACCTTCCAAATTTCTTGCACGTCGATTACCAGGGCGCAAAGCTCTCGATGGTCTTCTGGTCGTTTCGTGGTGGTGTTGACGACGAGAATCTGCGCGACACTTTCAAGCAACTTGCGAAGGCTGCCGGCGATATGCCGCTTCAGACAGCGTAAACTCGGAACGGTCGGTGGCTTGTAAGGCCCGCCCGCTGGGTCGGCCCTCTCCCTGGACAGCACCCGGCGTGACGATTCCTGGCTGGGCGCTTTTACGGAGCCTCAACCGGCATTCTTCCGGCCCTGCCCACCGTCAGAAGTGCAGGATCGGCAAAGTGCAGGATCGGCCTTTTCACGCTCGGGAGACGTGGTAGAATGGGGACAAGCCATGCGAGTTGTCCCCTCTACGGGAGCATATGTTTGGGAGTCAGCACGTCGCATGTACTCGCGCCGTGCTCGCCACCACTTGCGGGTGGTGATTTAGGCTCGCCCTAAGTGAAGTATCCATAACAACTTGCGTCGCCATTGGGGAATGGTGTAACGGTAGCACGAGTGACTCTGGAAGAGTGGCCTGGATAAAATAGGGAGTTTGGGTAACTATGGGTGGCGTAACGCTTTGCGCTCGCAACATCTTGCAGGAAAACAGTTTGCCATCGTTAGGCTACAGCC
>JBEKCP010000211.1:0-12738 GCA_050014815.1 Thermoguttaceae bacterium
TGTTTCCGCCTTGGTGTGGTAGGCGACGTCCGTTAGCGATACGGTCCCAGTAGCGGGGAGGTCGGCGTAGGACACGAAAAAGTTAACGTTGGTGTTGCCCAAGAGGCTCAACGAGGGCCCCGCATAAGTGAGCGTTAGCGTTGGTGCGGTGACAGCCGAGCCCGCATGCATTTGCGCTGACGGACCGGGCGCTGGGGGGCCGACGACGGGCGAGTTGCCGACCGTGGCTGCCAGGTTCTGGGTGGCGCTCGTAACTCCCCCGCTAGCGGAAAGTGTGGTGGTACGGCTGAAGCCTGGCGGGACGCCGGGCACCGGCGCCGGCTCGCTCGCCGTTCCAGTGACGGGACCGCCGGTAGCAAAGTTCGCTTCCCAATAGCTAGTGCCGTGAGGTGTGAACGTACTACCCACCCCCACCCAGGTTGAAGGTGGAAACGAATTGATGCCGCTGAAATCGTCCAGGATGACGTCGCCGTTTGCCGTACCAACGGCCAATCCCAGGACCCCCACCAACAATAGCGCGATACCCCAACGAGCCAGACTGCCGTTCATCGCCAGCCCTCCTTCTTCTTGATTTGTTGTCCCAGACGGTCAGCCGCCCGCTACTCCCAAACGGCGGGCAAGGCCAGCCTTGGTCGCGTCACACTATGCACGTGCCGTGCCAATAGGCGTTTTCGTGGGGGATCGCGGAAGGGAAGGCCGCGGTGCAACTTGGGAAACTGGCCAGTGCCGCGGAAATGGGGGGCCGGCCCGAAGGATTGGAAAAAAGAAACGGGCTCCCGGCGAAGCTGACGCCGGGGCCCGCGTAAACCCCACTTAGCGCGTTCATTCAACGCGCAAACAGAATGTAAAGAAGTCTGAACACGCGGCCGTCGGGTCGGCCGGCGAAGAAAGTAGGTCCCGCCTGTCGGGCGGGACTTCTCGGTCTGGGCTCAATGAAGTCCCGCCCGGCAGGCGGGACCTACTGGTTCGCTGCTGGCACCGATCAATTCAGCACAGCCAGACCACTAGGCTACTACTTGCGGCTTGGGGCGGGCGTGGCACTTGGAGGCATTGGAATGGGCTCCGCCGACGTCGGTTCCGGGATGAGCGAAGTCGCGGACACCCCGGCAGACACCGCCACGGGCCCGACACAAACCGGCGTGCAGAAACCAATCGGCTCATGGGGCTCGGCCAGCCAGGGCCATTCCTGCAACTGCCGATAGTTGTAAGCCCGGCGATAGTAAGTTCCATGGAACGCCGGGTAGCGTTGGATGTCGCGGCCGTTGCCGGGATAGCAGCCGTATGTCGGCGAATAGCACGTCTGTGGCATGGACTTGAACCAGTCGCAGAAATAGCCCACCGCATCCTTGACACAGCACGTCTGGGGCTGCGGATCACGGGGAAGGTCCGCGGAGCACGGCGCCGGCGCCATGACGGGTTCCTCGGCGGAACTGACAGCAGGCCGGCCTGCACCCACGACGAACATCATCGTCAATAAAGCCGTATACATCAAACCCCTCCTTGTTAGACTTGTTGACCAGCGATTCCTCCTCCAATGGCACCTCTCGCCGTGCGTGCAGGTGGACTAGGTAGTACATCGACGGCAAGAAGTTGCCTTACTCAGCTTTTTCCGAAGTTTCCTACGGTAAGGCATGAACCTAGCCAAATGGCGATGCCTTTGCCCCCCGTGGCCAACATCCAAGGGGGGGTGTTCTCGACGTATTATGCGCATTTTACCCCAGTAACCCAAATAATGTACTCTACCTTTTTGGGGATTGTCGCGCATTTCGCTTGACGTACTCCGCGTAGTTTGGACAATAGGGCTATTTGGCGTATATGGACGACATGGATGATCAGCGGCGTTCAGCTATTCTGCAACGAATGTAGTAGATCCGCGACCCCTGAACTGCCGCTGGTTGTTCATTATCTGATGCAGGCACTAGCTTTTCTCATACATCGTGTTAACCTGAGTTAATTCCTCGCAAGTTCAGCAACAAGGAGTATTAAAGGATGTCGCGCTCAATACTCGTGGTCAGCCGCAATGCGCAATTGGCGGAGCAATTGCGAATGCAGTTCCACTCTGAGTTTGAGATGAAGATCGCGGAGGATCTCAAGAGGGCCTGCTGCCAAGTGGAGTCGATGTCCTTTCCGGTGGTATTGGTGCATTGGGGTTCGCCGACTCAGGACGGGCTTTCCCGCAGGGAACTCTTGGCGGACGTTGCGGGTGTAGCGGACCAGGGGTTGGTGATTGGACTTATCGACCCGGATTGTCCGCCGCAGCTTCGGGAATTGGCGGCGACAGCGATGCCGCAAAGCCTGGAGTTGCCGTTTGACCCCGCGGAATTGAACCGGTTGGTGAGCCAGTTCACGCAGATAGAGGCGGACTTGGAGGCATTCTGCCGATCGAGGCCGCACCGGGTGTTGCGGGGGCAAACCCGCAGCCTGGTGATCTTCACGGAGGCGATGTTCGGGATGCTCGAGGAGATCAAGGTGGCCGGGGACCACGGGGTGCCGATCTTGTTGGTCGGCGAAACCGGCTGCGGCAAGACCTATCTCGCCCGGCTCATGCACGAGTTGTCGTCACGGCGCAAGGAACGTTGTCTTACCGTGGCTTGCGGGGCGCTGCCGCCAAACCTGATCGAAAGCGAGCTCTTCGGTTACGTGAAAGGCGCGTTTACCGGCGCCGATCAGAACCGGCCGGGCAAGTTCGCCGCCGCCGAAAACGGCACCCTGATCCTGGACGAAATCGACGTCCTCACCCCCGATCAGCAGGCCAAGTTGCTGCGGGTGATCGAGACGGGCGAGTACGAGGCGGTGGGCAGCAACGACACCAAGGTTTCCCGCGCCGCCCTGATCGCCGGCTCAAACGTCGATCTGGAAGAACTCGTGGCGGCAGGCAAGTTCCGCAAGGACTTCTTCTACCGGTTGAACACGCTGAGTTTCGTGCTGCCGCCGTTGCGCGAGCGGGTACTGGACATCCAGTACCTTGTATGGAAGTTCGCCTTGGAGCACAGCCGGTCCTATCGGACCAGGCTCTGGCGCATCGAGCCGGAATTCCTGGAAGTGATGCAGCAGTATAGTTGGCCGGGCAACATTCGCGAGTTGGAGAACGTCATGCGCCGCGCCTGCCTCTATTGCCGCGACGGCGTGTTGAAGCCCAGCGAGTTGCCCAGCAATATCCGCGAGAACACGGCCAGCTCGCGCCGCGGCGTCAAGCACGATCAAGAGTCGGCTTTCCTGGAGCGGTGCATGAAGGAAGTGGAATACCGGGTGATCAGCGAATCGCTGCAGCGAAACAACTTCCGCCGCTCCGACACCGCGGTGGAACTGGGCATCAGCCGGGTCACGCTCTACAACAAGATGCGAAGATTGGGCATCCTGGATTCCCTGAAGAATGTCCCCGAATCGCCGCCGGAGACCGTGGCCCAGGTGTGACTGCAACGGCTATGAAGATCCTCCATCCGCCCACCGTGGACGTCCGAGCCCCGAGTGGTGGACGGATCATCCTGCGGCCGGTGATTTCAGAAAGTTGGATCCCTCGTACCAGCCGCGGCGGCCTGGCCCTGGCGCTGGTCCTCTTGGCCGCGTGGTTCGCCACCGGGGCCAATCGTCTCAACCACACCGACCTTTGGGGCCATCTCAGTTTTGGCCGCTGGATGGTGGAGCATCGCGCGTTGCCCCAGAGCGATCCCTTTCGCTCGTTCGCCGACTCGGAGTTGTTCCTCAACGTCCCTTGGTTGAGCCAAATCCTCGGCTACCTCTGGTATCGTGCCCTCGGAGCGGAAGGCATGGTGCTGGCACATGCCCTCTTGATGACCCTAACGGCGGGCGGGCTTGCGCTGGCGGTCATGGGGCGGGGAGTTTCGGCGGCCTGGGCGGCCGCTGCCGCAGCCGCAGCCTACCTCCTGTGCTTACCCATCGTGGGAACCATGCGTCCCCAGGTGCTCGGCATGGCGGCCTTCGTGGGCACCCTGTGGGCAATCGCGCAATTGCCGCGGCGGCGACATCCGCTCTTCTGGCTTCCCATCCTCTTCGCGCTCTGGGCCAATCTGCACGGCTCGTTTCTCATGGGGCTGACGGCACTGGCGGGCTTTGCGGCGGGAAGCACCTGGGATACATGGCGGGAACGACGCAACCTGAGGGCGACCTGGAAGCAGCCTGTGGTCGCTCACGCATGGCTCGCGTTGCTGCTCTGCGTGCTCGGCACTTGTCTGAACCCCTTGGGAGTCCGGTTGTTCCCGGCCGTTGCCAGCTTCGCCCGGACGGCAAACCTGGCAGGGATTTCCGAGTGGCGGCCGACGGAAGCCTCGAGCCTGACGGGCGTGCTGCTGATGGTTTCTCTTGTCGCAACCGTGGCGCTGGTCTGCTGCAGTCCGCGCCGCTTGACGGCCTGGGAAGCGTTGCTGCTGTTGGGCTTCGGGTATTTGGCGACGACGAGCATACGAATGCTGGTGTGGTGGGGTTTATTCTGGCCCTGGTACGCGGCGCCGCACGCCGCGGCGATTTGCCGCTCGCTCTGGCCGGCCCGGGCCGCCGATTCTCCCCACCCGCCGGAAGCGGTGACCGCGGCGCGCCGGAGAACCCTGCTCGTGGCGGTGCTCGTCGTCCTCACCGCGACCTGGTCCCCGTCCAGTTCCGCGGTGCTCGGCGGCCGGCATCGTCCCAACCCGTCCGTCTTCTCTCCAGATACCCCCTACCTGGTTGCCGAGGAACTGGCCAGTCGGGGAATTACCGGCCGGATCGTCGCACCCATGGACTGGGCCGACTACCTGATTTGGCGGACCGGCGGAGCGGTCGAGCCCCTGGTCTACACCCACGTCCACTTGAGCGGTCCGAATCTCTGGGAGGACTTCCTTCATGTCCAGTCAGCCGAGGCCGGCTGGTTGGAGTTGGTCGACCGCTACGGACTGCGGTACCTGGTCGTGAGCCGTGCGCGGCAGCCGGGCCAGCAATTGGCCATCGCGCGGGAACCGCGGTGTCGCATCCGCTATGAAGACCCGCAGGCACTGTTGGTGGAAATCCTCCCCCGCGGGACGCGCTAGTGGTCTGTCCAAGTTGAGTTTACGGGTGCCACGGTTGGCTTGTCCAACCGTGTTTCCGGCACTGCTGGGCAAGCCAGCAGTGGCACCCAACTCGTATAGTCGAGATGGACAGACCACTAGCGCAAATCCCGTTATACAGGGCGTTCACCCCGCCTCGGGATCTGTTCACTTTTCTTTGCGCCTCCCGCGGTGGTTCCTGGGGAGTGTCTACTCCTTTCTGCGTCGAAATAGGCATTTTGGCAGTGGTTTACGCGGAATCGCTTGAGGCGAGCCATAAGTTGGGGGGATTGGCACAGCATGTGCTAAATGCGTTGCCCTGGCGGAGTCCGTGTCGTGACCTCGTGATGTTCGGTTGCTGGTGTCCCTTTTGCAGCGATGGGAGGTAGGAAATGTCCGGGAGAATTCGGTGCGCGCGAGTCGTGGCGGCGGTGGCATTGCTCCTGGCCGGAGCTACTGCCGCCCAAGCCACCGTCCTCAACTTCGACAGCTTGCCAGGTGACAGCGTCGCTATTCCGAACGGCTACGGTGGTCTGAACTGGAGCAATTTCTACTATTTGAACGCCGCGAGTTATTCGGGTAATCCGAGCGGATATCTTGCCGGGATGGTGTCCCCAAACAACGTGGCCTATAACGCTTTCGGAGATCCGGCCTCGTTCTCCAGCGCGACGACGCTCACTCTGAACTCGGCGTATTTCACGGGGGCCTGGAACGACAACCTGAGCATCACCGCCAAGGGTTACAACGGCGCCAACCTGGTTGACAGTTTGATCTTCACGGTCAGTTCCACCGCCCCAACCTTGGAGGTCTTCAATTGGTCGGGGATTGATAGTGTGGTACTCAGTTCCTCGGGAGGAACCCCTCACGGGTACCCCGAGGGCTCTGGGGAGCACTTCGCCATGGACGACCTTACGATAAACGGCGGACAACAAGCGGTGCCCGAACCATCGTCCGTCTTGATTTGGGGCGTTGCGGCTGTCGGTTTGGCTGCTTTCGCCCGGCGCGGGCGACGCGGGACAGCCTGAAGCGGTACGCCGGAACGAAACCCAAACCGGCCCGGGGCCATCCTTTGGATGGCCTTTTTCGTTGCCCAGCCGGCGCCGGCAATTCGTTACTGCGGGGCTGGCAATTTTTCTTGGCGGTATACCAACCCGAAGCGCCAGCGAGGGGCATCCCGCGATGTCCCTCGCTGGCGCTTCGGGTTGGTATCCGGTGGCGTCGCTGCCAAGAAATGTTAAACACCCGTTACTGCGGGGCGGTGGGCGTCTTCGCTGGCGGAGGAGATGGTTTGGCTGCCCCGGGCGTGACCGGCGGATAGCGAAGCACCTCGGCGACCGGCCTTAGACAGGGATTATACGGGTAGAGCGGGGTCGGCCCTCCGGCCAGCAACGTCGCCACGTCCCAAAGCCGGATCTGCCCGTCGAGCCGCCCGGTGGCAATCTGCTTTGCATCGGGGGAGACTGCTACGGAAAGCACTTCACCGTCCGCCCGTTCCCCGTAAGGGTCGTAAAGCGAAGTGAGTTGGCGAGCGGTCTTGAGGTCCCATAGCCGCACCGTATTGTCCATGGACGCCGAGAGCAACCACTTTCCGTCCGAGGAAAACGCCACAAAAAAGGTCTCTCTTTGGTGTCCCCGCCAGGCCGACGTTTGCTTGCTCGTGGCGACGTCCCAAAGCCTGACCCACGTGTCATAGCCGACGGTCGCCAAGGTCTTGCCGTCGGGCGAGAAGGCCACGCAGAGAACTTCATCGGTCTTGCCCTCCCAGGCCCCACGGCGATTTCCGCCGGGCATTTCCCAACCAATAAGCTCGCCGGGCTTCAGAAACCTTCCACCCCCGGAAACCAGGAGTCCGCCGTCGGGCGAGAAGGCTGCCGATTGGACGATACGCTTGTGGCCGATGAGTTCGAGCACCCGCTGACCGGTGGCCACGTCCCAGAGGTTGAGTTGGCCGATCCTCTCGAACACGCCGCCGCTGGCGGCCAAAGTCTTCCCGTTGGGCGAAAACGCCACGCCGCAAACCGGCCCGAGAAAGCCCTCGTACAAGGCGGTTCGCTCCTTCTTGGCGACATCCCACAGGATGACGGTCTGATCGCTGCTTCCCGAGGCCACGCCGCCGCCGTCGGGTGCAAAAGCAATGCAACGCACCGGTCGCCGATGCCCCTGGAGGATCGCGGGGCCCTGTTTTCGTCCCAAGCCCCAAAGCTGAACGGTGCCGTCCGACTTTCCCACGGCGAGAACCTTTGCGTCCGGGGAAAATGCCAGACAATAGGCGGGCTTCTCGTCTCTTTCCACAAGGACCGCATGGTCTGCACGGGCAGTGCCGCCGGGGCCATAACTGCCGAGCAGAAACAGCACGACTGCCGACAAAAATTGGTTTCGCATGGTGAATTCTCCTGTATAAATCTCCTTCGGCCTGCGACAGTCCGCTTGCCGAGCAAATGGCTGGACAAGGGGGATACTGCCGGGCAACGGCTCCAGCGGCGGCAGGCTCGTCAGGGTCGTCACGTTGTCGAGGTCTGGTACGGACACCGGCTGGGGTAGTTCACGGGGTGCAAATCTCGTGCCGAACCTATTGCCGCAGTTAGAGGCGTTCACGATCTCGGTCAGCACAGTATGGCCGTCATACCGATAACCGTGGAAATCTTGAAATCGTTGGCTCATGCTTCATTCCCGCGAATTTATGGTATCACTGCGGAAGAAGGTCGTATCGGTTCTCGAAATACAGCATCAAGATGGCGCTGCACAACCATCCCGCAAGTTGGCCGCCGGAAAAGGTCTTGGCCGCCTGCAAAGATCGCTGCAAGCTGATCGGTTCATGCTCCGACACGGGCCACTGGATGCGGGCGAACCGGGTGCCGGTGGACACGCTCAAGACCCTGGAAGGCAGAATCGTGTCCCTGCACTTCAAGGACCTCAACGACTTCGGCCGCGGTCACGACGTACCCTGGGGCACCGGCAAGGCCGACGTTAAAGGCATGTTGCAGGAATTGAAGCGGCAGGGTTTCCACGGCTACTTCTCCATCGAGTACGAGCACGGCGGCGTGCAAGACTTGCTGGTAAACTTGCCCAAGTGTATTGAGTTCTTCGACGAAACTGCCGCCAAGTTGGCTAAGTGACCGCCCCGTCGAATAGGCGTTCCAAGGTCGTTACCCCAGGTCACCGTCACCTGCCAGCCGACTTCTTCGTAGAACGCCCGGATGATCACGACTGTGGTGGTCCATCTCTGAAAGAGCCTCCGCTGTCAAGGTCTCCACGCCGATCCACCAGCCGAAGGGCCAGCACTGCGGCGGAGAGAAGGGCAGCCACGAGGCCCAGAAACCGGAGCCGATGGGCAGGGTTGTCAAATCGGCCAGCCAGACATGGTTGGGATGCCCGTGCTACATTGCGTCATTCCATCATTATGGTCACGTGGTCGCCGGAAAGCTCGGCAGCGGCGCGGACCAGCACTTTGCGGACGGAGATCTCGGGATAGTCGGCGGCCAGGCGTTTGAGCCGGTCGGCCGTAGCGGGATCAGCGAGCCTTAGCAGGGCTTCGGCCGCGGCATGGCGCGTGTCGGTGGCATTGTCGAGGTTGCTCACCACGTCCAGAAGCGCCGGCGCGGCCTTTTGGTCGCCGATCCGCCCAAGCGCCCACGCCGCCGTGACTCGCCAACACGGCGTGTATTCGAGTTGCAGGAAGTGAACGTTCGGCTCGGTTGGGTCGGGCCGGCCGTGGCGGGCCTCGTTCAGTTCCGGCGCGAGCGACACCAGCAATGTCTCAGCCGAGGCCCGGTCGGCCAGATTGCCCAGCGTGCGGCCGAGGAAGAACAGCACCCAGTGTCGCTGGGGGATCGAATTAGGATTGCCCAGCGGCCGGACAATCTTGTCCTCCGGCTTGGCGCGATATCGCTCGTAGGCGGCGCGGATCCGCGGCTCGTACTTCTTGTCACGGCAAACCGCCGAGAGCAATTGGGCGCCATCGCGTCGGCGTCACCCAAGGCGGCCAGACAGGTTTCAATCGCTTCGTCGCCGCGACCGCTGCGGGCAATCACTCGACCGACGAGTGTCTCGTAATCGTCGTTTTCGGGAAAGAGCGCGCGGTCGGGATCGGTCGGCATCGAACGAATCAATGCCGGCACGATCTCGCCGGTCTTCGTCGAACCCTTGGCGTCCAAAGCCTGGATGATCCGCGCGTGCAACGGGCTGCTGTGGCAGGCATACAAGGCCGGATGGTCGCTGTACCAGCCGACGTACTGCCAGTAGTCCTTCAGCTTGCCGAAGGTCCCGATGAGGATCGTCTCGGCCTGCGGAGTGTCGATGCGGCCGATCGCCTCGATGGCCGCTTCGGCAAGGAAGAGGTTTCCGCCCTTGGGCTCGACGTGGTTGTCAAGGATGTTGGCCAAGAGTGACACGGCTTCGGCGTCGTTGAGATGGCCCAACGCCCGCGCGGCTTCCTGGATCGTCCGCGGATTCAGCGGCGAAACGGCATCGAAGGTGAATTGGTCGGTGCGGCCGGCGAACCCTGGATAGGGGTTCTTGTCCTTCTCGACCGCCAGGTATTCGCGCAGCGCCTTGCGGCCTGCCGGCCCGGCGACGTGGCCCAACGCGACCACGACGCGGCGTTTGCGGGCGCGGTCAGCGCCGGCCAGTTCCTCGACGAGCGACTTCTCGATCGCGTCCCACGGGTTGTTTTGGAACCACGCCTTCCATACGGCAGCTTGGGCCTTGCGCTCCGCAGCCGGGACGAACGGATCAAACGGCTCGGCATGGCCGGTAATGTTTGCCAGCGCCACGGCCGCGGCCTGTGCGGTCACGGGGTCGCCGTCGTGGAGGGCATCCAAGAGCGGGGCGACGCTCTCGCGTGTACCGCAGGCGGCCAGCGCCCAGGCAGCGGATGCGCGGGCCTCACGGTTGTCGTCGCTCAACTGCTTGGCGAGATGCGGCGCGGCCGCGCGGTCACGGAAGATGCCCAACCGCTGCGCCGCCGAAACGCGATGAGCCTCGCTCGTGCCGGAAAGCAGTTCGATTTGCGCGGCGACCTCCTGTCGGCCCGTGCTGGCCGGCCCTTTCGCTCCAGGATAGCGGTTGAGCGAGGCATTCTCGCGGAACCGCTCGAATTGCAGGTCCATCATTCCGGTAACGCCCGAGTTGTTGCCGCGGAACCGGTGGGCCTGGCCTTGGCCCAGAAGCTTCAGGGGGTTCGCACTCACCGCCGCCGGTATCCGGCTTACGTGCCCCGGCGTCGTCGTGCGAGTGTGGTGGCAGCCGACGCAGGAACGCCGCTCGCCAGGGCGGACGTAAATCCATGACATTTCGTTAAGCTCCGAACGCCCCTCGGCATCGACCGCTTGCAGGGCCAGCGGAATGTCCGCAGGCACCTCGATCGAGAAGGAGCCGTCGGGGGCGATCGGCACCGTGCCCAACTCGACCGTCTCGTGGCCCGCGTGGACGATGTGCGAGTGCGACGAGCGGGTCGTCAGCGCCAACGCCGCCAGCACGCGGATGCCGCGGATGTTCTGCCAGTCGGCCTTCGTCTTCCGCGTCATGCGGACGTTCTGGCAGGTGAGGAACCCGGTCGCCGTGGCCGAGCCGACCTGCCTGCGATCGACCAACTCGGCGAGGACCGGCGGTCGCGGCCGCGGTCCCAGAAACACCGGCGAGTGGACCGAGCCGTCCGTCGATTCGAAGATCGGCACGAACTTGTTCTCGCGCGGCTGGACGACGACGATCACGTCGGAGACTGTCTCGCGGCCGGCGCCGCGCAGCAGCGTGGCCATCAGTCGGTTGTCGGGTAGCGAGGCCAGGTCGCCCATCGATCCGGGCAGCTTCAAGAAGTTCCGCTCGCTGGCGCCGGCCGAACCGACCAGATTGCCGCGGCTGCTGATGCAGGCCAGGCGGCCGTCGGACATTGGGGCCGGGCTGCCGTATCCGGCCGACCGCAACCGTCCGCCGTAGTCCGCGCCGGTATCGGCGCCCATCTCGGTGTGGCCGTCGGCACCGTCGGGGCGGACGGCGTGAATCTGGGTCTCGACCTTGCCGCGGTCGAAGAAGTTGTCCGTGCGGACGAAAGCCACGCGGCCGTCGGCCATCGGCTTCGGCTCGTTGTCGAAGATCGGCGTGAACGTGATCGGCTCGATCGCCGTGCCGTCGGGTTTCATCACGAACAGTGCCCGCGACGGCGGATTGTGGTACTCCTCGAAGGTGCCGATTCGCGTCGAGGTGAAGACAATCCGCCCGTCCGGCAACTCGGCGGGGTCGATGTCATGGAACGGCCCGTCGGTGAGCCGCTGCGGTGTGCCGCCGTCGGCGGCGATACGATAGACGTGAAAGAAGCTGTCGCCGCCCAGTGCCGCCGCGAAATAGATGAAACGGCCGTCGTAGGACGCGCAGGGAGAACCGATCGCGCCGCGGCCGGCATCCAGCAGCAGTTTGGGGGATGCACCGGGGGCGACCGGCTTCAGGGTGAAGAGCTTCCGCCCGATCTTCGACGGCACGGGGATGTCAAACTCGGTGTACGCCCTGCTCCAGTTGTGAACGCGGAAGCACAGGCCCCAGGCGTCGCCTCGCTTGGGCACATAGACGCTGCAATCGTCGCCCAAGAAGGCGATGCCTTCGGGCCAGCGAAAGTCGGCGTCGGGCGCCGTGGTAACGATCGCAGCAGCCGCAGGCCTCTTGGAAGGACCCGCCGGCGCGGGCTGCTTGCCCGACTTGACCACCGGTTTCGGCGTCGGCTTATCGACGCCGACCTTGCCCCAGGGCGGCGGTCCCCACGCGCTGACGACCGTGGCGGCCCGCCAGTCAAAGCCTTCGACGAACTCGGGGTGCGAATACTCTTTGGGGTCGCCTTTGGTCGCCGCGCGCCACTTGGGGTCGGTCGCCAGCTCGATCACCGGTTGGTTGGGGATTTCGATGCGGACGGCCGCGATCACGCCGCGAACACCACCCATGCCGGCGCCGCGGACGCCGATGACGTTCAGCCCGCGCGCAAATTGCGACTTCACGTTGTAGCTCTCGACCGAACTCCAATGCTTCGCGACGAATCCGATGTCGGAACTGACCGGCGTGCCGTTGATGAACAACTCGTAGTCGTTGTCGGCAGTGATCGAGATAGTCGCCGCGCTGGGGGCGTCCGGCAGCGTGAGCGTGGTCCGCAGTTGGCAATGGTCGTCGGTCAGTTTGCTCCAGATCCACGAGGCCTTTGCCAGCGAGACAGGCTTTGCCGCCTCAGCCGGTTCTTTGGCGGGCTTTGCCGCCGGCTTCGCGACCGGGCTGGCGGCCTCTGCGGGAAAGCGGATTGCGGTCCAACCAACCGCGACGGCAATAACGGCCGACGAAGCGACAACTAGCGCGCGGGGAAGTGTCATCGGTGGGGATCCTTCGGGGCAGGAAAGGTACATGACTTTCCGGTTGGCGTGCCCGGATGGACAACGGCGCCATTCTACCGCGCGTCCAGGAACTTGAACAGCGTGGTCCAATAGAGAGGATCTTATCCGTCCGGCACGGGAATCACGCGGTCCAGCAACGAAAGACGGCCGTCATCGGGAAACCCGTGGCTGATCAGCCCAAGTTTCTCCACCCATTGCGCGAAACAATTGCGGCCGACCTCGGACCAACGCCGGATTTCCTCGATTATGCTCGATAACGTAAAGGTGGAAAGGTGTCCCCACGCTTAAACTACTTCAGCAATTTCTCAACAACAACTCCAGTCCACTTGTCTGCGGCGGTCACCCCATCCTCCGCG
>JBEKCP010000212.1:0-8972 GCA_050014815.1 Thermoguttaceae bacterium
CGGAAAACCAGTAAAGGCAACCGGGCCGCCGTCGCGGGCGACGTGGAACGCGTGTCGGCGTAGGGAACGCGGGCCAACCTGACCTCACAAGGCCCGCCGTGGGGCACGTGGCGAACGACAGGGGCCGTCCTGGGCCGGCGGTCATGGCGGTGTCCCGTGCTGTTTCCCGGCTGAGCGGACAAATGGGCACCCGCGGGGCCGGCCAGATACGACGTACAAAGCCGCGTGGCGGGCGACAGCCCTATCACAATATGATGTACGGCGACCCCGGCTTCCGTTGCTGGGGTATACCTCAAAACACCGTCCCAACCGTCCCAACCGTCCCATCTGCCAGCACGGCTCGTGAAAGCAGCCCCCGGTATACCTCAAAACACCGTCCCTAACCGTCCCTAACCGTCCCAAAGATCGCCAGCGGGCCGGCAACCGGGCCGGTGCGAGGCGGTCGGCTGCCGATGGAGGGGACTCGCCGCATAAGAGCCCTCGAATCTGCCGGGCTTCGGTCGAAAGTCAGCCGGGAGTGTCAAATCGCCTGCGGGTCAAGAAAAAACGAGGGTTTCGTCATTATTGCCGGTTCTCGCTGGTTGGGTTTGTCCCCTGTTGTCTCGCATTTGCTGTTGACACTTCCTCGACAGGACCGGCCGGTTTCTTACCGCTGAGCAACAGTATGCAGGCGTTGGCGAGACGTAGACCAAGCCGCTTGTAGCCGTCTTTCCCGACCATGTGCGGATCATCCGCCGGGTCGTTCAGATCGTCGGTATCGACCCAGGCGGCATTCGGGTCGGCGGTGGCCACGGCGACCTGAATTTCGCGGATCCGGTCCCATTGATCGAAGACCATTCGATTCCAGGCCCTCTTCTTCCAGTCGTTGATCCGCCCAATGACAACCGGCATTTGTTCGCCACCTATGTCCTTGCGCACGAGAGCGATCAGTGCCCTTAGCGCCCGCTGATAGACATCCGCTCGTTCCTTGCCCACGGCATCGGATTCACCCTGCATCCAGACGAAACATACCGAGTCGGGTCTTCGTCCGTCCAGGAGTTTCTTGGCTCCATCGATCAGTTCGCGGTAGTAGCCGATGCCCTTGGGTTCGGATCCATTCAGATTCACCCACTTCGCGATCTCCTGTCCTGAGTGGCCGATCTTGTGGACCAGGATGATGTCGCCGGGAAATGCCTTCGTGATGGTAGGTGTGAACGATTGTTCTGGTTTGAGAGCCGCCATGTTGGATTGCCCGTCCAACAGGAAAAGGCGCACCTTGCCTCCCGGCGCCGCCGCATTGGTGGCAGGTTGCGCCATGGACGCGGTACTGGCGAACAGATTTGCCAGCAAGACAAGGACCGTTGTAATACGCATGGTTTCACACCTCGTGTTGAATGCTATCCAATGTCCGCGCGTGATGTTTACGGCACGACTGGTGCAGGCGTCTTGGCGGGGATCCATTTCTTATTCGGAAGCGACGGCCACGCCGGGTCGGGCACGGTGAACCCCCGCGTGCTAACCCGACTCTCCGGGCTTGCTTCCGAACGGTTCCCCGCTTCGTCGACCGCCTTGACTGTGTAACTATACTCCTGGCCGGCAACCGTGTCAAAATCGTACCAACTCAGATAGAAGGGCTCGACGTCGGCAATCTTCTTGTCGTCCCGGTACACTTCATACGCCTTGATCGCCACATTGTCGGTCGACGGCTCCCAACTGAGGGTGATCTTGTCGTACCGCAACGCTTGGGCCGATACGCGCGGAGCCGACGGCGGCGTGGTGTCCACCAGTTCCCCCACGGCGGCCTGAGCGGCCGTGGAAAGCGGTCCCTTGCTGCCCGCCCGAACAGCCCGTACACGGTAGAAATATCTCGCGTTCACGCCCTTGTCAACCTGACGGTCGTAGAAATGATTACTACTGACCGTCGCCAGATAGTTGCCGGCGCCGGCCTCGAAATCGGGGCTGGCGCCGCGGAAGACCTCGAACTGCGAGGCATCCTGCTGATCTGTCCAAGTCACCTGGGTGCCGTTGGCCGTAGTTACCGCCGAGATGCCCGCAACGACCGGCGGAATGCGACCGCCCATCACCCGCAGGGTTGCCCAACTGAATCCGTCGATGCTGAAGGTGACGACCCCTTTGTTCACCGTCAACGGGCCACGGTCGTTTTCGACCAGGTCGGTCTGCATCACGGCCGCAGGCGCCAACAGGCCCAGGTCGACGCTCACCTCGGTCTTGCGCCCTTCGATTTCGTTAAAACGCAAAATAATGCCCTGTCCATTGGCCTCGGCCAGTTTGGCCGTCGTCAAGACGACGTTGGGCTGGTCCAGCTTGAAAAACTGTCCATTGGTCGTTTTCAGTCCCGCCACGCCTTCCTGACGCCCCGCGATGACGCAGGTCCGCAACGGACTACACACCTCGGCGCCGAACCGATGAGCACCGCCCGCGAGCCAGTCGGCCCCGCCATGCGGCCGCAGCGAATAACGGAACACCACGCGTCCGGGCTGAGTCTTCTGAAAATTGGTGTACCACAGGTTATTGAACGCGTAACTGAAGATCCACGGTTTACTCGTCTTGTAAGCCGTATTGAAGTTCCGCGGTGTCGTCTTTCCGTACATCACCAGCGGGACATCGACAGGGGACAACGTTACGCCGAAATCGCTCTGGTTCGACACGTCGATCCAACGGTTGACGGTGAAATGATCCGTGCAGGTCGATGGCAACTGCTCCTGTGGTCCGGAATTCGGATCGACCAACGGACGCACATTGCCCGTGGGCATTTCGTGACGAAGAAGGAAATTGGAAACTTTCACGGGAAACACAAGGTACCCTTCTTCATTGATCTCGCCCGATTTAAGCAAACCAAATCCAGACGGCGATTTCACGACGTCCTCAATGAAGTCGATCCGGGGAATCGCATCGTACAAGATGACACTCCGTTTCAGACTTTCCACTCCCTGACATGCGCCATCCGCCGTCATGGTCGCCATCACGGGTCCGGCCTCGGCACGAAATGTTGACGAGGTAACCCGGTGTTCGGTTCTGCCCTTGCCCTGAATATACAGAAACTCATTCATCCGGTATGGCGCGTCCTTATCCACGAGTTCGGCGTCGTCGCGGGTCTTGTCGAGAATACTGGTGATGGCGCCCGTTTGATCAAACTCAATCCTGAAAAACCGGTTTTCCATCTTCTTGTTGCCCGCGGTGACCTCGCCCCTAAACTTCGGTTCGTCTGCCCGCGAAATGACGTTGAAAGTCTTGTAGCCCAATCCCGGAACATCGGCGGCAACGAAAACCGCCTCGGTATCCCCCGCCTTTTCGTAAGTCACCGACTTGCCCGTCTGACCATCGATCAGGTCAAAGTGTTTGGGCAGGTGTGCCAGGGCGACTTTTGCCAGATCACTCCGATTCCAGGTCAAGAAGTTATAGACAACGACTGTTTGCGTGGTAGTTGGGATTCTGGAACTGACGGCGACCAGCGACTGACGCAATACCTGGTTCGCCAAGGATTCGGCCGCCAGGGCGGTATTTCGTTTCCAATACCATTGTTTGTCCACGCCCGAACCATTGGAACCCCAGGTGTGTTCCGAGTAGAGCGCCATGTTTCTCCAGGCATCCGCCAGGTTCTCATAGGGATAGCGCATCGGCGCAGCCAACGCGATCGCCCAGGTTGCAGCGATTTCGCCTGCGGCCAGACGATCCTGATTCGACTTGTGGGCGGACGTCTCATACGCGGTGGAACCAACGCCCCAATTCCACCAGTTCTCAAAATTGCCCCGGACCACCGGAATCGCAGCGGCGAAATGTTTTTCGATATGATGAAAAAAGTCCTCGGGAAGAGCGCAAATCATCCGCGGATAGGCATAACCGAGCGCGTTGTAGTCCTTGATACGCTGATAGACCATCGTATCCATCCTGCCGTTGTCGCCATTACTGAACTGGCACAGGAACGCATCGTACGGGTATCCCGTATTACCATTCAATGACATGAGCTTCTGTGCCACCGCGTCACGCACTCTTTCGGCGGTCCCGCTCTTGAGCAAGAACGGTTCTTTCGTATAATCGCCGGCATTGTAAACGAGTAATCGATTGCCCGTTCTGTTGCCTTCGACGTAGAAGAGAGCCGCCGGCGCGCTCCATCTGGATTCGCCGCCCCAAAGTTGCAGGATGTAGTATTTGATGCCGGCCTCGTGGAAGAGATCCACGACGGACCAACACAAACTGTTGTTGTCGGCCATAAAGGCCAACGTGGAACGTCCGCCACCCAGCATGTCGGGAAGATGACGAAGCGAAACATAGCACGAGCGCGCCAATTCTTCCGCGCTCATGTTCTCTTGAGCAAGATCACCATACCCGGCGCCCCAGATCAAACGCCGTTCCGCAACGCGTTTCTTGAGCGCCTCGATCCAGTCGGCGTTCCGAGAGGGGAGCACGCCATCGTACATCGTGAACGACGACTCCATGCCGAATCGCGCCTTGGACGCCTCATCCCATCCATCGCTGTCGCTCATGGCCTTCAACACAATATCAAGAGAGTTTGGATATGCTTTCTTCTTCAAATCCTCTTGGTATGACGTATACCCTATGTCCTGATGCGAGTCCTGATTGACGTAGATCGTCCAGTGCCGGATCTTCTGTTGTGCTTGTGTGATGGAAGCCAAAGGTTCACCGGCGCAGTCTTCGCGGTCGAAGACCTCGAAGGTTACCTTTTCCTGATCGTTCTGTAGTTCCGGCACATGAACGGTTTTGAGGTCGTTGCCAGTCGTAAGTTCGCCGACGTTCTCAATCACAACCGGTTTGTCGGGCAAACTGATGCGCACCCACGCCTTGCGGGCCGGATCGGGATTGGCGATCGTCAACACAGTTTCGGCTCTCAACTTCCCGCCCTGTTGGACTAGAAAGGGTCTCTGCTGGACGCGGGTGATGGCGAACTTGGTCGGCGCTTTCTCCGGTTCCGCCGCGGCGGCGATGCCGGCGAACAGGCATACTAACAGGATGAAGATCTTATTGGTTTGCATGACGTGACTCCTTTGAAGACAATTCATGGGTATGGGAAGGCGGATTCGACGGCGGTTGGGTTCTTGGGGTCGGATTCGATCACCGGCCAGACGACTTTTCCCTCCCGTTGTTCCTGGTCATCGTGGTAAACGCCGAGTTCCTGCGAATTGCAGTCGAGCCAGAGAGTGATCCGATGGAGTTCTTCGGGAGTGACGCGTTTTCGATGCGTGGACAGAAGCGTTTTGCCCAAGGGCGATTCGCGCGCGCCGAACCGTCCTGGAATCGTTCGATAACCCCCGTGTTTGGGCAACAGGCCGAAATAGTCTCCGCTTGCGTCAAAATAGAATGCGTATGCCCGCAAATCTTTGTATTCCATGCGTCGTAGTCCTTTTTTTTCCTTGGCATGGCAGGGCAGACAGGTGTTTTGGATCACCGGTTGCACCAGACGCGCGAAGGTGAGGGGGCACGATCCGTCAACATCTGGTTTGATGACCGATGGTGGCCGACGCATGGCGATGGGCGCACCGGTGAGCTTCGGCGCCGTCCACTTGTCAACGTGACAGCCGACGCACGACAGTTGCTCGCCGGGATGAACAAAGGTTCCCGATCGCATGGACTGGATTGCAAGTCCCTCTTGATCCAGCGCCTGAAGAAAGATTTCCTGCCCGACCGGCGCTTCAAAGAAGGCACTGCCGTCTTCCTCGACCGGCACGGTGCCAAGCACCAGTCGCGGAAGCGTTCCGGAAGAGTATCCCATGGTCGCGTGATGATGGACCGGGCTACACCACGGTTTCTGCACCAGTGCCATGATGCGCAAGGCCGTGATCTTTGTCGCGGGTGGCCAGGGAAGATCGGACTCGTATACATTCATGACGCTGATGGTTGCCCTGCGGTGGCTGGCAAGGGAGGATCGCTCTCCTTGCCATGTTCCAAGTGGGATATTGGGCGGAACGGCACGACTTTTGAACGGACGCGCTGAGCCCCCGGCTTTCCAGCCGGATGCCAGAACTTCCATGTTGCCGAATTTGTCGAGCAAGACAATCTGCGGACCGGTTTTGTGGAAGAATGTCGCCAGATAGAAGTCTTCACTCAGCGGCCACGGAGTAATGAATTTCGCATCGTCCATGTTTTCCCCGCTGAACCTCCGTCCCTCGCCCCCCGGAATACCCTCATAAGGTAGCCTTGAACCCTTGATGAATTTCACCTGGGACATTCCATCGTCATCACGGACACCGAGATCAATGACGATCGGCACGCCGGGGGTCGAGCCGTGGTGAATGCCCGCAATACTGACATACTTCGAGGTTGTGCCGGGGATGGCGCGTGAATGGAATTCCGCCCAGGGACGGTTGCGGCGAAAGTCGTAGGATTGACCAGGTGACTCGAGGGTCGAATGCGGTTTGGGATAATTCGCATGCGGGGCCCGTGGATCGCGTCCGTCGGGATAACTGATCCATAGATGTTGACCGGCGTTGAAATCCCGGTCGATGTAGTCCCATCTGGTGAATGCCAACATGCCGTCATTGTTGACGGTTGGGAAAAACTCAATGGTCTCATGCCAACTGATCGGATAGAGGTCCGATCCATCGGCTTTCATGGAAAACAACGTTCCGCAGGCCTGCGGCGCCCAGGATTGGCATCGGGCACAGGTCCATCGTCGCAACGACACGAACACAATCCGGTCATTGGGAAGAATGCATGGTTCCCAATCGGGAAACCAGCTACTGGTCAACTGGGTTACGCCGCTGCCATCGACCGATGCGGAAAACAGATGGTAGGGACCTTTTCCTGTCAGTCTCTTGGCGAACACCACCGTCTTGGTGTCGTAGGACAGATCAAAAGCGAAGTGATAGGCGCCGGGAAACGCGCAAACCTTGGCGCCCTTGAAACGGCCATTTTGCAGGACGGCCTCCGCGAGTAACGGACATACCCGGGGTGTTCCTGTCTTGTAATCGGCCAAAGCACAAAGCCCCACATTGGAGCCGCCAGTGGGACCGGTCTCGTCTTGTGACGCCGAAAAGTCGAAGGTGTGCCAATCGTCTTTCGTCCACTTACGCTTCGTGACAGGAGCAATTTCCCCCCAAGGGGTTGTGTGGAGCAGCCCTCCATACCCGCCTCCCTTTGAGAAAATGATTTCGTCGAAATCAAGAAGCGGATTGCTCAAGGCGACTGTCCGCCGAAGCGCGCAGGTTTGCAGGAACAAATCCCGGCGGACTGTTTCAGGTTCTTTGTTTGGCGCTACGGTTCGGGCGACGTCGCGAATTGTCGCAAGTTCTTGACGAGCGCCGGCAAGATCGGGCGCTTTCGGCATGGACCCGAGGCAGTCGATCAACGCCGCGGTCCTGCGCAGCACCACGTCAAGTGGGTTCCGATCCGACTCCCAAACCAGCGACTGGACATCGAGCACATGCGTCCGTGCAACCTGCCGTTCGACGGAACTCGTCTTTGCATATCGGGCCAGTTCAGCCTGAATCGCCGCGTACTCATCCTCCCAGGATTGAACGACGCCGGAGTCCTTGCTCGACCTGGTTGCCGCCTCGCTCTTCTTGTTGGGTTCCGCGGCACTGACCACCAACAGGCGCGACGGGCGTATGGCCAAGGCCATGCCCAGGAAGACGATGAATAATGCCCTTCCCATATCGACTCTTCTCCGCAACACCATCCTGTCCACCCTTTTCCCAACTCCTCCTGAACTAGGGCCTGGGTTTGGACTTGGGTGCGGGTTTATCCCGGATTTCATCACTGAGTGTCAGATCGATCTGTTTGGTCCCGTTGGGAATGGCGATGTCGCCGTTCTCGGCGCACTCCAGCGGCTTTCCGCCGGCACTGGCTTTGGCGACCAGCGATTTCGGCATCCGCAGAATGAAACCACCCGGCGGGGCGGCGTCGCCGACAATCGTCAGCACTGCGCCCTTGTCGGTGATCGCGTAGCGGAACGAGCATTTTCCGAAATGCGTGGGCAGGTTTTCGACCGCCATGCCCTCTTTGGTCCGGAACCAATCGGGCGACACTCCGCCCAGCAGCACCAGCCGATCGCGGTCCTCGAAAGCAAGGCAATCGCGCATGAGGAGCCACAATTCGGCGATGGCCCAGCCGTGCGGCATGGCAACGCCCGGCTTCCAGGTCGTGCGATAGAACCGCCAGCCGCCGGTGCCGCTGCCGCCCCCTTCGTCAAAGCTATACCAACCGTAACACTGTTCGTTGGCGAGGTGCTTCTCCATCGTGCCGCAACCGGCTTGGCGATTGCCCGTCAAGAGCCCCTGGTGCGCGGCGGCGAGGGGGAAATATCGCCAGCCGCCGGGCCCCTTGGCACCGATACCCTTGAACTGCTCGTGGCCCTTGCCCTCTCCGTAGGGATAGAGTCCGCACGGCCAGAGTACAGAGTAGCTGCCGTACCCCGCCGGCAACCTCGTGCCGAACTTCCCTTCGTAAGCAACCATCAAGGTGGCGGCGAGCTTCTCCCATGTTTGAGCATCCTCGGTCTTGCCCAGCGCGGCGGCCAAGAGTGCGGCCGCACGCAGCCCGGCGATGTCGAACGCTTCGGTATACTCGGGATGCGAGCCGTCGCAACTACCGGGGCGCAGCACTTGGCGCTTGTCGGCCGGGCGGACGTTGGGATCGTCGGGCGGCAGCGCGTCGCCGAACTCCAGACTCTTGGCCTTGACGTAATGGGGCGGCGGCGTCGTGCGGTAGTAACGGACCATCGCGGCAATCTTGGCCGCGGACGGATAGACACGCTCCAACCATTGGCGATCCCGGCTGAACAGCCAATGTAGCCCCATGATCCAGAGCACCTGGCCGGGGTTATCGGCCTCGACGCCCACGCGACCGTTGAACGGGTGCGCGAGGAAGTAGTCGATCGCCTTCTCGGAGAGGTCCAAACAGCCGGACTTCTGGAGGATGTTGGCCACATAGACGCCGTCGCGGTTGAAGACGTTGTAGTTCACCACGGCCACGTCGGGCGCGCCCTCGTTCATTTCCATCGCGGCATGGCCGAGAAT
>JBEKCP010000213.1:0-8970 GCA_050014815.1 Thermoguttaceae bacterium
GCGACGGCGGAAGTGGGTGCCGCGGAGTTGCGATGGAAGTTCAAGGATGCGTCGCTGGACAAGGCCCAGGGGGAAAAACTGACCTTGCGGTTCGCCTGCGAGAGTCCGTCGCTGGAGCTTCTTTCGGAGTGGTGGGCCCGGCCGGGCCGCGGGCCGGTCCATCACGCAATGCGGATCACCAATCGATCCGACAAGCCGGTGACGCTGCCACTACAAGTGTCGCTGCAAGCGGACCTGACCGCTCCCGCGGGCGGCACGCTGACGATGTGGACGTTTCACTCCGACGGTGGCACGCCGGACAGGACGGGCGTCTATCGCAATCCGGTGAAACCGCCCTTCCGCCGCGAAATCCGCACCAATCCCAATGGCGAGTTTATTCCCTGCGCCGTGTTCGATGCGGGCGAAAAGCACGGCGTGTACGCCGGCATCGAGTGGAGCTATTGCCGGATCGCAGCCGTGGCGGACGAGAGCGACAAGCCGGGCGCCGTGCGGGTTCGGGCCGGGGAGTTCGAAGGGCTGAAGACGACGCTCGGCCCCGGTGAGACCTTCGAGCCGCCTCCCGCTTTCCTGGGCGCCTACCGGGGCGACGTGGAGGACGCGGGCAACAGCCTCCGCCGGTGGCTCTGGAACTATAACATGCCCGAAGTGATCCGCCGCGACAGCGGTTATCCCAAGGTGCAGTGGAATGCCTTTGGCCCCGCCGGTGACAAGCCGGGAAGCTGGAAAAGCGTCGAGCGGAAGTACTATCCGCTGGTGGACGACATGAAGTTCTTGGGATTCGAGGAGGTGATGCTCGACGTGGGCTGGTGGAAGGGCGGCACGAAGGCGCCGGAACCCGAGGCCGACCCGGTGAACTGGGCGTCGGGCATGGCCAAGGCGGCCGATTACGCCCACCGGGCCGGGATCCGGTTCGGCCTCTATTGGAACAAGGGCGAGGCGATGGCCAGCGAGGAGGGCCGCAACCGCCGCATGGCACACGTCAAGCGGCTCTACAACGAATACAAAGCCGACATGTGGCGGTCCGACGGCACCGGCGGCCCGGTGGTCGGCGCCAGCTACGCGGAGGTCCGAGGCTTCTACGCCATGCTCGATCAGCTCGGCCGCGAAATTCCCAACTTCCAATGGGAGAACTGCAATGGCGGCGGGCGAATCAAGGACTACGGCGCGATGAAGCGGAGTGTGAAGATCTTCATCACCGACACCTACGCGGAGCACCATATCCGGCAGGCATTCTACGACGGCTCGTACGCCCTGCCTGCCGCGCAGTTGGAGGGATGCGTGGGCAGCACGAACGGCCGGTTCCGCCCGCAGGGCCCCACCGGCATGCGGTTCGCCTTCCGCTCGACCTCGCTGGGCGCGCCCGAGTGGTTCATCGACGCGCCCAATGGCGGCAACGGCAGCGCCCCGTGGACCGACGAAGAGAAGGCCGCGGTCAAAGCCGCCGTGGCCACTTACAAGACCAGGATCCGCCCCCTGGTGCGAAGCGCCAATCTTTACCACATCTTGCCGCGGCCCAACGGCAAGGATTGGGACGGCATCCAGTACTATGACCCGGCCGCCGGGAAAGGTCTGGTTTACCTGTTCAAACCGAGTGCCGTACCCGACACGATCACCCTCAAACTCCGCGGCGTCGAATCTGGACGCCGATACCGCGTGACCTTTGAAGACGGTTCCAACCCCGCGGCGGAGAAAACCGGGGACGAACTGGCAAACGGCATCGCGGTGACGCTCAAGGGCGCGCCGGTCTCGGAACTGATGTGGGTCGATCCGGCGCCATGAACTCGGATCGTGCCGGGTAAGCACGGCCGCGGCCGCTTCCGTCTTTCCACGTTTCCGATGTTAGCCGGACGGGGAGGGGAGCTATTGTCGTCGGTCGCCAGCCAGGCGTCCGCGGGCCTCTTCGGCCCAGGGGCTGTCGGGGGCCATGGCGAGGAAGGTTCGCCAGTGCGTTTGGGCCTGACCAGCGCGGCCCATCTCGTCGAGCGTGCGGGCGAGATGGTAATGAACGTCGGCGTAGCCGCCGTGGTAGCCCAGCGCGCCCTCGAAGGCCGCCACGGCCAACTCCCGCTGACCTGTCTCGGCCAGTACGCAGCCGAGGTTCGCGCGGGCCTCGACGTAGTCCTCGTCCAGTTCGATGGCCATGTAGTAGCGTTCGCGGGCCGCGGCGAGATCGCCAAGCCGGTAGAGCAGCTCGGCGAGTTGGAAACAGGTTTCCGGGTCGGGCCCGGCGGCGGCCATGGCCGCGCGGTACATCTCGGCCGCGTCGGCCAACTGGCCGGATTCTTCCAACTCGGCCGCCATGCGGCGGAGGTCGTCGGCGGGGAGGGGGCGCCCGGAGGTTTCGGTCCCCTCTCCCAATCGTGCCGGAACGGCACGCGGGAGAGGGGAGATGGGTTTGGGGCCCAGTTCCCACGACTCGAAGTCGAATCGCAACTGGCCGCCCGGCTCGATCAGCCCGTCACCCTGGCGAAGCAATATCTCCTTGCCGTGGATGATGACCGACAATTGGGCCAGGGGCCGCCCGACGCCGGGCACCAACCGCGCCAGCACTGCCAGCTTCTTCTCGATCTGCTGGGGCGAGACCCCAGCCGCGAGCAACGCCGCCAGCCGCCGCGCCGTGGCCACCTCGTGGAAATCGAAATAGGGCAGCCGCCGCACCTGGCGGGCAGGCACGATCAGTCCCCGCCCGTGCCATCGCCGGATCACCGCCAGGGGAACGTGGAGGAGTTCGGCCAGCATGGCGGGCGTGTAGAGGCGGTCGAGATCGGGCTCGGACGGCCCCTGTCCCAACCGCTGCCACAACTGGGTCTCGGTCAGGACCTCCAGCGTCCCCTGCTCGACCGCCTTCTGGAGCGACTCGTCGAACCAGTCTTCCAGCGCGTCGGGCTCGGGCAGGGGCAGGTCTTGTTCGCCCAGGACGACCAGATGGGTTGTCGCATCGGGCTGATCGAGGACCACGGCGCCGTGGCTTCGGAGGAACTGCGCCGCTTCCCGCCGCGGCATGCTCGCCAGGCGGCCGACCACCGCCACGCGCTTGCCGTCGAGCAGCCCTGGCGTCTGACGCGGTTCGGACATCGATAGTGCCGTTTCAACTCAACGAATACCGGAATTAGGTGGTGGGCTCGGCGGGCCGAACCGGGACCATGGGCTTTTCCGGCGCGGCGGGCGTGGGCTCCGGGGCGGGGGGGGCCGCCGGCTTCGCGGCCGGGTGCGGCTCGGGAGCAGGGGGCGGCGACCGCGTCTCCCGCGATTCCGGCGGCAACGCCGGCGGCACATTGGCCCCGTCCGCTCCGCCGCCGGACGCGGCGGCGCCCGGCTTCGGCGCCGGCGCCTTGGTCGGGGTCGAGGGCGCGACCACCGTCGCCGCGGCGCACGGGACCGCACATTCGCTCGGGCCCTCGCAACACTCCCCGATCGGCTCGCGGTAACACACGACCCGCGGAACGGTACACGTATAGGTCACGGGGATCCGCTTCTCGATGCAGCGCGGCACGCGGACCGTCTCCTGGTAGGCCATCATCCGGCACGTCTGGTACGGCACCTGCTCGACCCGCTCTTCGTAGGTCATCCGGCAGGTCTGGACCTGGATCTTCTCGACCCGCTCTTCCGCCACCATCCGGCAGACCTGGACCGGCTCCTTCTTTTCGACTCGCTCGACGACCGGCCGGCAGACGGTGTACGGCACTTTGCGGACGCACTGCTCCTGGACGATGCGGCACACCTGGTAGGGCACCTTGCGGCAGACCTCTTCCGTCTGGTAGCGGCACACCTGCACCGGGACCTGTTGGGCGACCGCTTGCGGGACATAGCACACCTGCTGGGTTTGTTCGGCGACGACGTTGGGCTGCCAGACGCGGGCCACCTCGTACCGCCCGCGATTGCCCTGCGTCCAGTACAGGCCCGCTCGCCGATAGACGGTCATTCCCGTGGCCGGGTCGACCACGGTGCTGGCCGGCTGCCAGGCGAGCCAGGTGTTGAACAGTGCCGGCTTGAAGGTGACCTGTTCGGCGAAGCAGCCGTGATCGACCAATTGCGTCTGCTGCGTGACGACCGGTTGCATGACCGTGTGATACTCGGTGCGGTAGCACGTCTCGACGACCGGGCGCTGGACCAGGTATCGCTCCTCCCTCTCGGCGGTCTCGACGACCGGCCGGTTGACGATATAGCGATCCTCCCGCTCGGCCGTCTCCTGGAGGTAGCGGACGACGTTATAGCTCGCATCGCGCCACTGGGTCTCGTAGACGGGCCGCAACACGGTGTAGCGGTTTTCTCGCACGGCGGTTTCCAGCACGGGCCGGGCGACCGTATAGCGGTGCTCGCGGCACTGGGTCTCGACGACCGGCCGGTGCCGGGTCTCCTGCCGCTCTTCATAAGCCGTTTCGTACTCGATCCGGTAGGCGGTAACCTGCTGCTGTTGGTAGATCGTGTGGAACACCAGCCGGTATTCGCGCCCCTGGCACGGCAGGCAGGCGTCGGGGGAGTACACGCACTGGGCCGACGCGACGGCCGCGCCAAGCATCCCGATCGAAGACCACAGCATCACGCGAGTAGCGATCATGGTACGTCACCTTGGTTCAAGAGCCTGGCGGCGCGCGGCACAACGCGCGCAGCGCATCGCGGAGCCACTGCCGAAGGGGACAGAGACTCCTCTTAATGAATTTGCCAGATAGAACGCCAATCTGCAACCGGGTTGATCATGTCGGTCGATCATTTTGGTTTGTTAATTATATGCTGCCAACAGCTTAGCGCATTCCCGGATTTTTTTCAGTTCGGCGGGCCTCCTGCCGACCGCTGCGGGAGGGGCCGCCGCGCAACATTGTACCGGCCATCGGGTTGCGAAAGAATCTTGCCCAATCGTTATAAACGGACCGGCCGTATCATGTAGCGGCTACATAACGGACCGGCCGTGCGTTGACACGGCCCGCCGTTGCTGCTAGGCTTCGTTGCAACAGTCCACACTAGCCCGAAGCGCAAGCGAGGGATCCGCGTCTTGCGTCCCTCGCTTGCGCTTCGGGCTGGTGTATCCGTCTTCCGCTTGCGATTCGCGCCTAGCATAGTGTTTTCAATTGGAGAGAACCTCATGACGACGAGACATCCCGGCGGCGTATCCCGTCGCGAGTTTCTGAAGACTTCGGCGGCCGGCGGCGCGGCGGCGGCCGCGCTGGCGATCGCCCGCGGCGCCCATGCGGCCGGCAACGAACAGATCAAGATCGGCATGATCGGCTGCGGCGGCAGGTCGAGCGGGGCCGCCGCCGAGAGTCTCAAGGCCGGCCCCTTTGTCAAGTTGGCGGCCATGTGCGACCTCTTTCCCGACCGGGTCGAGAGCAAGTACAGGTTCCTCAAGGGCAAGTTCCCCGGCCAGGTCGTGGCGGACCGGGAGCACTGCTTCGCCGGCTTCGACGGGTACAAGCGGGTGATCGAGTCGTCGGACGTCGTGCTGATCGCCTGCGCGTCGAAGTTCCACCCGATGTACGCCGAGGCGGCCGTCAAGGCCGGCAGGCACGTCTTCGTCGAGAAGCCGCACGGGATCGATCCGGTCGGGTGCCGCCGGATGCAAGCGGCCGCCGACTTGGCCAAGCAGAAGGGGCTCAGCCTGGTCTCGGGCCTCCAGAGCCGCTTCGACAACAAGTACCGCGAGTGCGTCGAGCGGATCCATGACGGCGCCATCGGCCAGGTCGTGGCCATCCAGGCGATGTTCCTCCGCGGACCCTACGTGGTCGTCCCCCGCAACCCCAAGTACAACGAGACCCAATACCAGTTCAGCAACTGGTACCATTTCTCGTGGCTCTCCGGCGACGACGTGGTCCAATCGCTGGTACACAATATGGACCGCGTCTCCTGGATCCTCAGGGAGGAGATGCCCGCGACGTGCTTCGGGCTGGGCGGCCGGTCGTCGTCTTTCGGCGAGCAGTACGGCGACATGTTCGACCACCACACGGCGGTCTACGAATACGCCAGCGGCGCGAGGGTCTACGCGCTGTGCCGCACGGAAAACGGCTGCTATAACAACGCAACCGACGTCGTCATGGGCGCCAAGGGCACCTGCCACCTGGGCCCGGGCCGGATCGCGGGTGAGAATCCGTGGCAGTTCAAGGGCCCCCACAACAACCCGTACGACGACGAGCAGAAGGCCCTGATCGAATCGGTCCGCGACGGAAAACCCATCAACAGCGGCTACCACATGGCCAACAGCACGCTGGCGACCGTGCTGGGGCAGTTGGCCTGCTACACCGGCCGGCAGTTGGCGTGGGAGGACGTGGCGAAGTCGCCGTTCCAGTTCGGACCGGCGCCGGACGAGTCGAGTTTCGACACGCCCCCGCCGAAGACGCCCGACGCCGCGGGCGAGTACCCCCTGCCCAAGCCGGGCATGACGAAGATCCTCTAGGGATCTAACTGGGAAGATCCAAATCCGAAGCACGAAATCCGAAATCCGAAACAAATTCAAATCACCGAAGATCCCAATGACAGAAACGGCGGCGTTTGGAACATTCGGGATTTGTATTTTGGATTTGTTTCGGGTTTCGATATTCGGATTTCGGATTTCCTGTTGGCATGCGCTACCTCGACCTGACCCTGCCGACCCCGGCGGAAAACCTGGCGCTGGACGAAGCGCTTCTGGAAGAGGCCGAGGCGGCAGGCCGGCCGACCGAGACGCTCCGCTTCTGGGAGGCCCCAAGCCCGGCGGTCGTTGTCGGCCGGTCGTCCCGCCTGGCCGCCGAGGTCCAGGGCGACGTCTGCCGAAGCCTGAGGATTCCCGTCCTGCGGCGTCCCAGCGGCGGCGCCGCCGTGGTGATCGGGCCGGGGTGCCTGATGTACGCGCTGGTGCTGAGCTACCGGCGGCGGCCGGCCCTGCGGGCCGTCGATCAAGCGCACCGTACGGTGTTGGGCACGATTTGCGCGGCCTTGGCCCAGCGGGTCCCCGGGCTCCGCTGCGAAGGCACGAGCGACCTGGCGCTCGGCGGGCGGAAGGTCTCCGGCAACAGCCTTCGCGCGAAGCGGGAGCACCTGCTCTATCACGGGACGCTGCTGTACGGCTTTCCGCTCGCGCTCTTGGCCCGATGCCTGGCGATGCCGCCGCGCCAGCCGACCTATCGCTGCGGCCGGTCGCACGAGGCCTTCGTGGCGAACCTGCCGATCGGCCCCGCCGTCATTCGCGAAAGCCTGCTGGCGGCCTGGGGCGCCCTGGAGCCTTGCGGCGAGTGGCCCCGCGGCCTCGCGGCCGGGCTTGCCGCCCATCGCTATAATTCAGCGGCGTGGAACGAGCAGTTCTGAGCAGCCATAATCAAGGGATTGCCTGGGGGCGGGTCGAAGCTATACTTCACTAACGTGAAAGCCGCCGAACTCTTTGTCCGCTGCCTGGAGAACGAAGGCGTGGAGGCCATCTTTGGGCTTCCGGGCGAGGAGAATATCGACATCACGGATTGCCTGCTGGACAGCAAGATCCGCTTCATCAGCGTGCGGCACGAGCAGGCGGCGGCCTTCATGGCCGACGTCTACGGCCGGGTGACCGGGCGCGCCGGCGTCTGCCTGGCGACGCTCGGGCCGGGGGCCACCAATCTCGTCACGGGCGTGGCCGACGCCAACATGGACCACGCCCCGGTGGTGGCCGTCTCCGGGCAGTCGGCCACCACGCGGATGCACAAGGAGAGCCACCAGTACCTGGACCTCGTCAACCTGTTCCGGCCGATCTCGAAGTTCAGCATCCAGGTGATCGAGCCGGAGACCATTCCCGAGGTGGTCCGCAAGGCGTTCAAGACGGCCCAGGCGGAGAAGCCGGGCGTCAGCTACATCGACCTGCCGGAGAACGTCGCCCAGATGGAGGTCGAGGGGAAAGGGCCGCTGGCGGTGCAGGCGCACCCGGAGCCGCACGCCGCGGCCGAGGCGATCTCCCGCGCGGCCGAGATCATCAATTCGGCCCGGTTCCCGCTCATTATGGCGGGCAACGGCGTGATTCGCGCCCGCGCCTCGGAGCAGCTCATCCGCTTCGGCGAGAAGCTCAACATCCCCGTGGCCAACACCTTCATGGCCAAGGGCGTGGTCCCCTTCTCCCATGCCTTGTGGCTGGGATCGGTCGGCCTGCAGGCGAAGGACTATGCCGTGGCCTGCGGGTTCGACCGGGCCGACGTGATCGTCTGCGTCGGCTACGACATGGTCGAGTACCACGCCAACCGCTGGAATTCGGGGAAGGACCGGAAGATCATCCACGTCGATCTCTCTCCGGCTGAAGTGGACGAGTTCTACATCCCGGCGGTCGAGGTGGTCGGGGAGATCGGCGCGGCGCTGGACGCGATCGCCCAAGAGTGCCGGCCCCAGAAGCAGTTTCCGGCCTCGTTGTGGCAGGCCATTATGGACGAGCTTTCCGAGCACGCCTACGACGACAGCTTCCCGCTGAAGCCGCAGCGGCTGGTCTGGGACCTTCAGCGGGTGTTCGCCTCGCGGTGTACGGTGGTCTGCGACGTGGGGGCGCACAAGATGTGGATGGCCCGCATGTACCAGCCCGAGCGCCCCAATACGTGCATCATCTCGAACGGTTTTGCGGCGATGGGGATCTCGCTTCCCGGGGCGATCGCGGCGAAGCTGGCCTTCCCGAACCGCACCGTGGCGGCCGTCACCGGCGACGCCGGCTTCATGATGAACTCCCAGGAGATCGAGACCGCGCTGCGGATCGGCACGCCCGTGGTGATCGTCATCTGGAACGACGGCGGCTACGGGCTGATCGGCTGGCACCAGTTGCGGCGTTTCGGCCGCACCAGCCACGTGGACTTCGGCAATCCGGATTTCGTGAAGTACGCCGAGAGTTTCGGGGCCAAGGGGTACCGCGTTTCTGCGGCCGACGAGCTGATGCCCATCCTCAAGCAGGCCATCGCCGACAACACGGTCGTGGTGGTCGACTGCCCGGTGGACTACTCCGAGAACATGAAGCTGACCGAGCGGCTTAGCAAGCTGGTCTGCCCGGTGTGAAGACAACCC
>JBEKCP010000214.1:0-8963 GCA_050014815.1 Thermoguttaceae bacterium
TGGAGGCCTACACCGTCTGGGGTCTTCCCTGCCCGACGCGAGACTCGCCGCTGGTGATCTCGCCCGGCTTTGCCGTCCACGAGCTCGACGGTCCGGCGGGCGTCGGTCTGCCGCCGCGGGTCTACGACGCGTATGCCGAGTTCCACTGGGCCCCGTGGCTCGGGCCGAGGCTGAAGGCCGACGTGATGGTGACGCCCGGCGTGTTCAGCGACTTCGACAATACGGGCTCGCAGTCTGTGCGGGTGACGGGCTATGGGGCGGGGATCTGGACCTGGACGCCCACCGCGAGGCTCGTTCTCGGCGCGGCCTATTACGACCGGCCCGATATATCGGTCTTGCCCGTCGGCGGCGCCCTCTGGAAGCCGGACGAGGAGACCGATCTCCGGCTGGTCTTTCCGAAGCCTCGAATTGCCCACCGCATCTACCCGGGCGGCATCTACAGCGCGGACGTCGAGCACTGGCTCTACCTGGCGGGCGAGTTCGGAGGCGGGATCTGGGCCTTCCGCCGATCCGACGGCACCGACGACGTCTTCTCCTACCGCGATTATCGCCTGCTGTTGGGCTGGGAACGGAAGGTCCTTTGGGGCCTCACCTCGCAACTGGAGATCGGCTACGTCTTCGGCCGCAAGGGTCAGTTCCAGAGCGCCGAGGGCGACTTCCATCCGACCGACACCGTGCTCCTCCGCGGCGGACTTCGGTATTAGCGCGCCTTTTTCTCCGCATTCACCGAGCTGGGTGTTGAGGGAAGCAGGGATGCGATATAATTGAATGTTGACAAACGTTCTGGCCTTCTCCCGAAGGGAGTGGTACCGTGACACGAATTCTACTCAGAACATTTCTGGGACTTGGATTGGCGCTGGGCTTTGGCTTGCTACCGCTTATCCTCTACGTAGTGGACCGTACTGGAATGGGCATAACACCTGACTGGTCATCCAACAAGGGCGAGATTGTGAGCGATGCAGCGTTCGGCATCGCCAATTTCTTCTTGGCTGTGGTTGGCATCTTGCTCTTTTGGGCGGTGCGCGACCTGCACGTTCGCCGGGCTTGGGCTGCCCTGCTGTTCGTTGGTGCGGCTTTCGTCAGTTTGTTCCTTCCGCTTCCGCTAATGAATTTCTGGCCGTACCTTTTCACCGGCGACGCCGCTTTCGGGATGCATCTCGCACCCTTTGTAATGTTGACGTTTGCAGTCCCCGCCCTGGTCGTTTTTTGCGTCAGCCTCATTTTCGCCCGCTGGCATCGTGGCGTCGCAGCCTCTCAGCCATCCCGCCTGGGGCCAGTAGTCTGGTGATTCATTGACGGTAACGAAGGTCGAGCGTAGCACTCGGAAGATCGCGACAGAGCGAAAACGGGAAAAAGAGAAGCCTGAGGGGGATGGGCCGGTCCTGGTCGGGCGTCCCTTTCGCGTTTTCGCTCTTTCGCGTTTTCGCGATTTGGATGGACTTGCGTGGTCGGACGAAAAACGGGACGGTTCCAACCATGACAGGCAAGTGCATCAGGCGTCCATCTTGCCGGTATCGGACGTATGCCGTCTTCTGCCCCCGAGAGGGCGGGACGGCAGGAACTGGAAAGGGGCCAATAGATGGGACACGAGTTCGAGGAATTGTCCGGACGGATCATCGAAGCCGCAATCGCCGTACACCGCGAGTTGGGACCCGGTTTCCTGGAGTCCATCTACGAAAGTGCGATGAAGACCGCCCTGCGGCATCGTGGTATCGTCTACGAGGCGCAGAAAGAGGTAACCATCTTCTTCGAGAACGAAGAGGCGGGCGTCCACCGCCTCGATCTGCTGGTCGAAGGGGAGATGGTGGTCGAGCTGAAGGCCGTTAAAGCCCTGGAGGACCTGCATTTCGCGCAGGTCCGATCCTACCTCAGGGCCACCGGGCTACACGTCGGACTATTGCTGAACTTCAACGCTCCCACGCTGATCGTCAAGAGGGTCGTCCTAGAATACGAACCCCCGAAGAACGAATGTCCCGAGTGAAAGCTCACGAAGTCGCTTTCCTCTCCGCGTTCGCCGAAGGTCGAGCGTAGGATTTAGAAGATCGCGAAAAGGCGAAAGAGCGAAAACGCGAAAGGGGCGTCCCAACCGCAGCCGGCGCGCCCCTCTCCGGTTCCCTTTTTCGCGTTTTCGCTCTTTCGCGTTTTCGCGATCGGAATGGATTTGCGTGGCCACGGCAAACCGGGTTTCCTTTTCCCGGAACCACGCAGGCTCATGGAAATGACCACCGGCGTTTTGTCGCCGGGCGCTACAGCTCGACGACCTCCCGCCGGGCCTCGATCTTCTCCAGGGGAATACGCGGGCCGCGGCCGCTGCCTGGGCACTGGCGGCCCATGGCCTCCCAGTCCGACGGCGTCGCCAGGTTCGAGGACCAGAACGGCCAGGTGCGGCACTGCCGGGGGCGAGCCGAATAGACCTGGCAGAGCTTGCGATGGCTGTCGAAGAAGATGCAGTCGCCGTTGGCCAGCTCGATGAGGCTCCTGCGTACTCCCACGCGTCGGACGTACCGCCGCTGGAATTCGTCAACGTCCAAGCGGATCGCGGCGGCCAGCATAGCGATCTCCTCCTGGTTCAGCCAGACATAGCCCGGCTCGCCGGTGCAGCAAGCTCCGCACTCGGCGCACTTGAAGTGAAGGCCCTTCTGATACCAGAGTTGCCCGGACATGGTGGTTCTCGATGGTTATCACGTTTAGCGGGCGGGCCGGGTACCCTCTGGGTGCGCCGAGTCCGTCGCTCCTCGGCGGGCAAGCCCGCCCGCTAAACGGCGACGTGTATCAACGTGACATTTTGGCGGCGTTATGCACTACTCCACCCTCCCCTCGTCTCCCGGCGTGGTCAGCAGGGAGGCGACTTCCGGCATCAAGCCGTAGGCCAGGGCGAGGAGTTTGATCGGGTGGATGGTCCGCTTGGTGGTTCCCTGCTCCATTTGGATGCGGCAGGTGCTGCACTCGGTGGCACCGGCCTGGATGGCCGTGTCTCGGAGGCGGGAGATCAGGCCCCAGCCGGCCCGCAGGCTGCTGCGATAGTTCCGCCCCAGCAGGCCGAAGGTGCCCGCCATGCCCGAGCAGCCTTGTTCGATATGGTGGATCCGCAGCCCCGGGATGAGTTTCAGGAGATTCTCGCCGGGCGTGCCGATGTTCAAGGCCCGGAGATGGCATGGGGTGTGATACCCGAGGCTGGCGTGGACGAGCTTGAAATCGAGCTGCAGATTGCCCGTCAGGTGCATCTTCCAGAGGTAGCTGCAGGCTTCGCTCGTGTTGGCGGCCACCAGCCGGGCGTCGTCGTCGTCCAGGAGGTGCAAGTACTCGTGGACCAGGCACAGCGCAGCCGCCGGCTCCGTGGCCACCACGTGGTATCCCTGCCGTATGGCTTCGGCCAGCAGGGCGACGTTGTGTCGGGCGATCTGCCGGGCATGCTCCAGCGCGCCGGCGGCGATCGAGGCCATCCCCGACGGCCGCTGCTCGGGGTGTACGTAGACCGATACCCCGTTGTGCTTCATCACGGCCACCAGCGCCTCGCCCAAGGGGGGATCGTGGTAATTGGCGAAGGTATCGACGAAGTAGAGCACCTTGTGGCCGCTCCGCCGGGTCGGGCGGCAGAGCCGCCGCCGCGCCGCTCGCCGCAGGAAACTCCGCGACGATACCCGCGGGAGCTTGCGGCCCTGGGCGATCCCGAGCGTCTTTTCCATCAGCCACCGCACCTGCCGGTTGCCCAGGGCCCAGTTCGTCACGGGGGCGAACCGGCCCCCCAGCGCCGAGAGCAGGTCCAGCCGCGTCATCGTCCAGTCGGCCAACCGCAGCCCATTGGCCGCCACGTAAGCCGCCTTGCTCTCCATCATCAATTTGGGAATATCGACGCCGGCCGGGCATTCCAGGTCGCAGGAGTGGCAATGGATGCACAGGTCGGCGATCTCCTTGAACTGCTCGCTGGTAATCCGGCTCAGCTCGACGCTCCGGGTCAGAATGCCGCGGATCAGGTTGGCCTTGGCCCGGGGCGACGCCTCCTCGCACGGCGTGATCCGGAAGATCGGGCACATCCGCACCGAGGGGGCCTGCGAGCGGCACTCGCCGCAACGGTTGCAGGCCGCGGTGACGGACGTCACCCGCGAAGGGTCCCAGTTCAACTGCAACTCGACGAGGTCCCGCATTTTCGGCGAGTCGGCCTCGGCCGTCTCGGCGCCCTCGCCCTCGCCGAGCGAGACCATCGGGGGCCGGAGGTGCCGCGTCAACAGCTCCGGGTCGTCGCCGACGATCTTGCCCGGGTTGAAAACGTTGTCCGGATCGAAGATGTGCTTCACCTGCCGGAAGACCTCGTCCAACAGCCCGACCTGCCGCTTGAGGAACGGCGTGCGGCTCAGTCCGTAGGCGTGCTCGCCGCCGACGGTCCCTCCGACGGCGAACACTTCCGCGTAGAGCTCGTCGGCCATGAGCCGCATCCGCTGGACGTCGTTGGGATCGTCCAAGTTCAACAGCGGCTGGATGTGCAACTGCCCGTGGCCCGCGTGGCAGAGCAACGAAGCCGTCACCTGGCGGTGTTTGAGGACGTTCTGCATGCGGACGAGGAAGTCGGGCAGGACTTCGGGGGGAACGCCCACGTCTTCGACCACCGGCAACGGCCGGCTCGGCCCTTTCATGCGGAACAAGAGCGGCTGGGCGCGGCTGGGCAATTGCAGGAACAGGTCCGTCTCCTCCTGGTCGAATGCCTGGCGGGTGCCGAAGGCCAGCCGTGCCCGCCGGTGTACCGCTTCGATGAGCCCCTGCATCTGGCCGCGGATCGCATGCGGATCGTCCCCCTCGAACTCCACCAACAGCACGGCCTCCGCCTCGGCGGGAATTGCCTGGTCCAGCCGCGGCTCGCTTTCGCGGGCCAGGCTCACGTGCCGGCGGTCCATCAGGTCGCAGGCCGCCGGCCGCCACGGGAGGATCTCCGGAACGCTCCTGGCCGCCTTGTCCAGGCTCTCGAACAGAAGGAGCACGACCGCCCGGTGCCGCGGCACCGGCTGCGTGGCCAACGTGGCCTCGGTCACCAGCGCCAGCGTGCCCTCGGAGCCGACCACCAGCGAGACCATGTCCAGCGACGTTTCGGTCAGCACGTCGGCCACGTGGTAACCGCAGCGATTCAAGGGGCTCTTGGACTGGTTCGCCCGGATCACGTCGGCCCGCGCCCGCAAGAGCGCCGCCAAGCGATTGACGAGGTCCCGTTTCCGCGGATTGGGGTCCTGGCTAACCCCGTCCACCAACGGCTCGCGGCCGAGTTCCAGCATCTGGCCGTCGGCCAGCACCACCTGGAGGCCCACGACGTGGCGGCCCGCGGAGCCGTACTTCAGCCAGCGGGAGCCCGAAGCGTCGATGGCGATCATGCTGCCGACGGTGGTGACGGCGGTGTTGGAGGGATCGGGGCCGAAGATCCGCCCCCGCGGCCGCAGGTGCGCGTTGAGCCGCTCGTGGACCACCCCCGGCTGGACGCGGACCGTCTCGCGCTCGACCCGCAGGACGCGGCGCATGTGCCTGGAAAAGTCCAGCACCAGCCCCGCCCCGAGCGACTCGCCGGCCACGCCGCTGCCGGCGCCCCGGGCCGAGACCGGGATCCGCTTCCCGGCCGCGTACCGCACGCTGGCGATCACGTCGGCCGCCGACCGCGGCAGAACCACCGCCAGCGGCCGGATCTCGTAAATGCTCGCGTCGCTGGCGTAAAGCTGAATGTGCAGGTCGTCGCAGTGGACCTCGCCGGCGATCAGCCCCCGGAGGTCTTCCTGGATCCTCTCGCGCTGTTGGTCGAGCAGTTCCATGCGGCTCTACCGGCGGTCCCCGTAGATGAGGGTCATCAGCTCGGCCCGCGTCGACGATCCCGTGCGGAACACGCCCTTCATGGCCGACGTGACGCAGACGCTGCCCGGCTTCCGGACCCCGCGAATCGTCATGCACGTGTGCTCCGCCTCGATCACCACGGCCACCCCCTTGGCCGAGAGCTCCTGCACCAGGAGGTCGGCAATCTGTTCCGTCATCCGCTCCTGGACCTGCGGCCGGCGGGCAACGCTCTCGACCACCCGCGCCAACTTGCTCAGTCCGACGACCCGCGGGCCGGGCAGGTACGCCACGTGCGCGGTGCCCAGGAACGGCAGCATGTGGTGCTCGCACATGCTGCAAAAGCTGATGCCGCGGACGAGCACCACTTCGTCGCACTTCTCCGTGAAGAACTTGCGAAGGTGCCGCCGCGGGTCGTCGTGAAGGCCGTCGAAGAGCTCGGCGTACATCCGCGCGACGCGGGCCGGGGTCTCCCGGAGCCCCTCGCGATCCGGGTCCTCCCCCACGGCCGCCAGGATCTCGCGCACCGCCCGCCGGATCCGCTCAAGATCGACCCCGTGGGCGGGCCGCTCGGGCACCGACTGCTCCTCGGCGTCGTCCTCGCCCGCCAGGCTGCCGCTCATCCGGGTCTTCTTCTTGCCGTCGAAGTCCATAGGCTAATGATAAGGGCGGCGGTCGCATCGGTCAAGGTTCCCGGAGTGCCCCTCTTGACACTCCCGGAGACGGAGGAGGAGAATTACTCCCGAAGGACTGCTTTTGCCTGCGGCTCCAGAACCCCCGACGATCCGCCATGGCCGCCTCGACCCCTGAAAAGAAGCACGCGGCGGACGTCGTCCGCATCCTCCGCCGCGCCTATCCCGATGCCGCCTGCTCGCTGGACTTCCACACGCCGCTGGAGCTGCTGGTGGCCACGATCCTGTCGGCCCAGTGTACCGACGAGCGTGTGAACCGGGTCACCGCGCCCCTCTTCCGCAAGCACCCGACGGCCGCCCATTACGCCCGCGCCCCCCTGGCCGAGCTCGAGCGCGACGTGCAGAGCACGGGCTTCTTCCGCAACAAGGCCAAGAACATCCAGAACGCCTGCCGGATCCTCGCCGAACGTTTCGACGGCCAGGTCCCTCAAGACTTGGACGCCCTGGTCGATCTGCCGGGCATCGGACGAAAGACCGCCAACGTCGTCCTCGGCACGGCGTTCGGGATCCCCTCGGGCGTCGTGGTCGATACGCACGTCGCCCGGATCAGCCGCCGGCTGGGACTCTCCCGGCAGAAGGATCCGGAGAAGATCGAACAAGACCTTATGGAATTGATTCCGCAGAAGGAGTGGATCGCCCTGAGCCACCGGATGATCCGGCACGGCCGCCAGGTCTGTACGGCCAGGAAGCCCCAGTGCGGCGTCTGCCCGTTGGAAGCGATTTGTCCGAAAATAGGGATTGGGGAATGAGTCGGAAGGCGGAAAAGGGAAGCACGAAATCCGAAGCACCAAATCCGAAACAAATCCAAAATCCAAAATCCAAAATGGGGCGGCCCCCTCATCCTCCTAATCCCTAATCCCCAATCCCCAATCCCTCACTTCCCATGGTCTTATCCGGCCACGAGATTCGACGGCAGTTGGGCCAGAACATCATCATCGACCCGTTCGACGAGTCGAAGCTCAATCCGAACAGCTACAACCTCTCGCTGCACCACGAGCTGATGGTCTACGAGGAGGTGGTGCTGGACATGCGGAAGGCGAACCGGGTGCGGCGGATGGCCATCCCGGCCGACGGCCTGATTCTCCAGCCGAACCAACTCTATCTCGGCCGGACGGTCGAGCGGACCGAGACCCGCAACCTCGTGCCGATGATCGAGGGCCGCTCGTCGATCGGGCGGCTGGGGCTGTTCGTTCACGTGACGGCCGGTTTCGGCGACGTCGGCTTCTGCGGCTATTGGACGCTGGAGATGTTCGCCGTCCAGCCGGTGCGGATCTTCGCCGGAGTGGCGATCTGCCAGATCTTCTACCACGACATCCGGGGCACGTTCACCGAATACGCCAGCGACAAGTACCAGCACAACACGGACATCCAGCCGAGCCTCTTGTTCAAGGAATTATCGCCCGACTGCGGCCGCGACCCGCAGCAGCGTTTGCCCTTCGGCCTGGAGCAATCCGGCGGGTGAACACTGCCAGGATGACGCGTAATCGCCATCAGGAGGTCTGTCTCTCCGGAACTTAAGCGAAACGAACGGGATAAGATCTCCTGAGCACCACAACGCAAGCACAAGGCAATCGCAATGTTCTTTGGGGTGTCTATAGGCTGGATTTATATCGGTCTTGCGTGCGGGATACCTGCTGCATGTGCAATGTTGTTCCTCATTCGCAGGACGATCTATTACCTATGCGTTTGGCTTCCAGTTGTCACGAACCTTGCAGGCTGGGCCAGCTTTGCGATATGGTTGTTGTGGCGGATGCCCGATCGCCGGTTTGACCACGGGCCCAGTGCCGCGCCCTTTCCGCCAGAGTTCTTTTGGCTTCTCATTTTTGGTCCCATATTTGTCGCCTTGCTGATAGCGGTCTGTGCTTTCCCACCGTTTAAGGCGTGGAAACCTCGATCCATCATTGTTGGAATCCTGGTCTCGCTCATTATTGGAGGCATGCTCGTCTGGAAGCTCGGTCCAATCGCCATGAGTCTGGCACACCATATGATGAGCGGGTGACTTCAGGGAGAAGTTGTGAGCCGGGAATGGGGCCGGAAACTGGGAGGGATAGAAGGACACCGATATTAGCATTCGAACGGGCCACAATCAGTGACGTCTCATCTTTCCGTCCTTCGCGTCTTTGCGCCTTAGCGCCTTTGCGTGAAATACTCCGCATCCTGAACCGATGTCCTTGCGAGCGGCCCGTCTTGAAGGCAACGCGGTCGCTGGGGAGGGTATCACGCCAAGGCGCCAAGGCGCAAAGAAGACGTAATCACGGCCTGCCCGGCGAGCACGCTCACCAACGGGGGCGAAAAAGGGCGAACGGGCGAAAAACGGGACAGGTCCGACTTTGGAAAGCTGGGGAAGCATAGGTCCTTCAACGCCACTCCATATCTTGCCTATTTTGTCAATATCGGACCTGGCCCGTTTTCTCCCCTTAGAAAGCTGGGAAGCATAGGTCCTTCACCGCCACTCCATATCTTGCCTAT
>JBEKCP010000215.1:0-8921 GCA_050014815.1 Thermoguttaceae bacterium
GTGTGATCTCCTTCTTGCTGCACTTTGTATCGAGTATCTCGGTGTAGATCGTAACCGGCACAATCAAGTCAGCGTTGCCGCCGTCAATTTCGCGGGCAACGAGTTCGATGTCATCAAGGGGCGCACCTTCTTCCGCCTTCATCCAGGCGAGGAAAACGCTGGTATCCCAGCAGTACTTTGCACGTGTCTTATTACGCATCGCGGATGGACCGAACGAACGCTACGGCCGACATATTGCCAGTGCACCTTCGGGCAATTCCCTTCAGGTCCTTGAGCGCTGGCAGCTCGCCATTGGGCGGGTGAATCTCAATCTCCTCGACCGTGACCCGATCCGGGAACGCCTTATCCGGCTGAAAAAAGAGAGTGCCCGACACGGTCACGCTGCGCTTGATCCCCTTTCGCACCCGCTCCAGCATGGAGTCGTCGAACTTGCAAACAATCCGGCTCCCTGCAACCGGAAATAGGACGAACTCGTAACGCTCGTGTACGTTTAGCCGTTCAAGGCGGCCACTGACCTGTCCCTTCGACGGGATTGCGCTTCCGAGAATTCTCTCGATGTTGGCCGAGTATTCGTCCGTAAGCCTGGAGCCATTGACCCAAACCTCCCTCGTGTGCCGCTGGAGTGGTCTCATCAGGTCGCGGAACGCTTCCAGGTCATCGAAAGTCAGTCGTTTATCAGGCAGCTTGCCACGCTGAAGCCGGGAGACGGTGTCACGGAAAACGCGCAGGACGGCCCTTCCGTGGCCCGCGTTGCCGGGCGGGCAAATAGGCTCCAGCGTGACCGCCGCACTGGCGAACCTCATGTCAATGATGCGGTAGTACAGCCTCCGGCCTTCAGGCCGGACCGCCTCGTCAACTCGCCTGAGGCATTTCGACACGATTTGACAAAGTGTCGTGAAATCGTCGAATCGTACAAGGTCGTGATCATCTGGTGATCCAACGAGCCGGATCGTCAGTCCCTTGTCGATCATGGCGTTCCGCCAATTAGGAGAGAGTGAAACGGGCGTTTGTTCCTGGCGCCACCTAGCCACCCGCGGGTAGCCCGATTTCGTTCCTCTGCCGTGATTCTAACCATTCGTCACAGACGCGTCAAGGCTACCACTTTCGGGGATGCGCTATCGAACAGGAGGCTCATGCGCATCCCCGGCGCCCTGTGGTCACCCGCGGAGAGGAGCCTTTCTCGGTGCCGTCGCGCTCGTCTTCGAGGTCTTGCGCGTCGTCTTCCTCTTCCTCTTCATCCGGATCATCCTCTTCGTCGTCTTCCTCTTCGTCCTCATCCGGCTCCTCTTCTTCGTCTTCATCGTCGGCGTCGTAGTCTTCTTCCTCGTCGTCCTCTTCATCTTCGCCGGAATCCTCCGCGTCGAAGGGCGCTTCTTCGAAGTCTGTTTCCTCGGGGCCCGCTCCTTCCGCCGCGGCGTCCGGGGCCAACAGGATCTTGTGGCTTCGCGGCGGGGCGGCCGCGGCGGCCACCGTCTCGGACTTCTGGCCGGTCATCTCGGCCCACTGCTCCAGGGAGAGGAGGACTTCGCGGGCCTGGGAGCCGTTGTACTGGCCGACGATGCCGTCCTCGGCCATGAAGTCGACCAGCCGGGCGGCCCGGCCGTAGCCGATGCCCAGCGCCCGCTGCAAGAGCGAGACGCTCCCGCGGCCCTCGCGGATCACCAGGTCGACGGCCGCTTCGTAGAGGTCGTCGCGGTTGGGCAGTCCCTTCGCGGACCCGTCGGCAGAAGTCGTCTTCAGTTGCACCAGCTCCTTGACGAACTGCGGCTCCGTCGTGGCCACCGCGGAAATGACGCGGTTGATCTCGTCGTCGCTCATGTAGGTGCCCTGGCCGCGCAAGAGCGTGCTGGTGCCGGGCCAAAGGAACAGCATGTCGCCGTTGCCCAGCAGCTTGTCGGCCCCCATCTCGTCCAGCACGACGCGGCTGTCGGTGCGGCTGGCGACCTGGAAGCATATCCGCGCCGGGAGGTTCGACTTGATCAGGCCGGTAATCACGTCCACGGTCGGCTTCTGCGTGGCCAGGACCAGGTGGATGCCGACCGCGCGGCTCTTCTGCGCCAGGCGGATGATGTGCTGCTCGACCTCCTTCGCGGAGGTCATCATCAGGTCGGCCAGCTCGTCGGCGACCATGACGATGTAGGGCATGTGGGTGGGGATCTGGCGGCGTTCTTCGTCGTTTTCGGGCCGGATCCGCGCCATCAACTCCTCTTCGCCCAACTGGTTGTAGGAGCTGACGTGCCGCACCCCCGCCCGCGCCAGCAGGTGGTACCGCTCTTCCATCTTCTCGACGGCCCAGGCGAGGATGGCCTCGGCCTTGCGCATGTCGGTCACCACGGGGTGCATCAGGTGGGGCAGGCACTTGTACGGGCTGAGCTCGACCATCTTGGGGTCGATCAGGAGCAGGCGGACTTCGTCCGGGCGGCGGGTCATGAGCATCGAGACGATGATCGAGTTGAGGCACACGCTCTTGCCGGTGCCCGTCCGCCCGGCGATCAGGAGGTGCGGCAGGGTGCTCAGGTCGATGACCATCGGGCTGCCCGAGACGTCCTTGCCCAGGTAGACCGGGATGCGCATCTTCTGCGCCTTGCCGTTGGACTCCTCCATGACCTCGCGGAGGCGGACGATCTGCCGCTCGTTGTTGGGGACCTCGACGCCGACGGTGTTCTTGCCCGGTATGGGCGCGACAATCCGCACGCTGGGCACCCGCAGCGCGATGGCCAGGTCGTCGGCCAGGCTCGTGATCTTGCTCAGCCGGAGCCCCGCCTCGAGTTCCACCTCGAACTGGGCGATGACCGGGCCGGTCTGGATCTCGACCACGCGGATGTTGAACCCGAAATCAAGGAACGTCTTCTCGAGGATCTTCGCCTTGCGGCGGACTTCCTTCTCGTGCTCCTCGAAGCAGAATGGCTCGCCGGGCAGGAGGAGGTCGAGGCCCGGCAACTCGTAGTCGGCGGCGGGCGTGGCCGCGGTGTCGATGTCCGCCATCACGGCCTGCGGGGTCTGGGGCTGCGGTTTGCGGACCCGCAGCAGCGAGGCCCGCGGCGACCGCGCGGGCGGCTTCGCGGCCTCTTCGTCCCCCTCGGCGTCTGAATCGCCGTCGGCCTCGTCATCGTTGTCCGAGGCGGGCTGGGCGTCGGCCGGTCGGCCGGCGATCCGGACGCTCAGCCCGCGGTTGTCTTCCTCTTCCTCGTCGTCCAGGCTGTCCAGGTCGGAGTGGCGGCGGCTGAGCTTCTGGGCGTAGGCCGCACCGACGTTCCACATGCCTTGGCCGAGGCCTTGCGCCGGCCGGCCGAGGATGAAGGCTACGATGCGGACCAGGAGGTAATCGGTACACAGGAGCAAACCGCCGAGAACCAGGCTCACCGCCAGGATGTAGGCCCCGACGCTGGCGAAGTGCATCTCCAGGAGTCCCCGCCCCGCCGCCCCCAGGTAACCGCCGGAGCCGATCGCCGGGCCGGGCGAGAGCTGCGGAACGGCCATCGACGCCAGGGCCGTCAGGCCCGCAAGCGACAAGAGCCAGCCGATCCAACGGAGGATCGGCTGCGAGATCGGCCGCCGGACCAGGAGGACGAAATCGAGCACGCCGAGGGACAGGACCAAATAATAGGCCCCCACCCCGATCGCGCCCAACAGCAGCCGGCTCATCAGCGCGCCGGATCGCCCGCAGACGTTGAGCACCTGGGGCCGCTCGGGAAAGACAAGTTTGCTTGGGGGGTCGGCCGGGTCATAGCTCCAGAGCGAAGCGGCCAGGAAGACCACCAGTGCCAGGAGGCCCAAGGCCAGCAAATCCAGCTTGCGATTGCGGTGTTCGAGCATGGGATGCGCATACCGTGGTGGTGTGGGTCCCCCCTCCGCGTCGGCGGCCGAGAGACCCTGGGCGCATCCGTGCCCGAGGCAATCCTGCTTCTTCGTCTCCAGTATCGTCCTGCCGACCCGCCGGGCAGCAAGAAGAAAACGGTCGGGGGCGAGGCTTGCCCAGGCGGGTCTTGCGGAAAACACGGCACAATGGGAATAAACGGCAGGGGAACCTATTCGTATCGACCTGTGACCGTTAGAATGGGTATTCCGTAGTGATTGCTTCCTGCCCGACAGGACCGCCCCAAAGGACGATCCCCAGCCCCACGGCGACTGCCCCTACCCGTCGCGTTTGCAGAAACCCACCAAGTCGCGACCTGTCCCGAATGCCACCACTATGGGTGGATTGAATGCCATTCCATGCCAGCAATATCGTAGAAGCCGCCTCTTGAATAGCACCTACATCCCAATTACACTAGGTTGAATACGCGAGCGGGAAGTTTTAGATTGTTTAGGACGATTAGGTTGACCTGCGGTGTCACTTGACCGTCGAAGTAGGATGGCTGCGGGCGCCCCGGGGCTCAATTGAAGCCGACGTTGTGTTTCAGACCCTCGAAGTGCTCGCGGGATCGAGTATCAGGGGGCAGCATGGAACAGATGGGTACGTTGGGGAAAAAGGGGTGAGGAATCGGTTCAAGGAGGACCCGCCCAACAAAGGAAATTGATGACGGATAGCAACTCGATCGGGATGCCTCACATGCACTGTACCGCCGGACACCAAGGCGTCGGACCGCAGGTTGCAACGACTTTGGTCGATTTGCTGCGGGTCCATGCATCGACGATAGGCGATAAGCAAGCTTTCTGCTTCGTTCAGGGCCAGGATCGGGACGACGTCAGCGTCACGTATCATGCGCTGGACCAGCGGGCGATGGCCATCGGCGGCCAGTTGCAGGCGTTGATGGCGCCGGGCGACCGTGCGCTGCTGTTGTTTCCGCCGGGCCTGGATTTCATAACGGCGTTTTTCGGCTGCTTGTATGCGGGCGTGGCGGCGGTTCCGGTGGCACTTCCGCCCCGCAATCGCCCGATGTCCTCGGTCGAGGCCATCCTCAAGGCATCCAACCCCGCGGTGATTCTGAGCACGGCGGACCATTGCGAGTTGGCACGACAATCTTACTCGCGCATGCCGGCACTGCTGGAGCGGCCGTGGCTGGCCACCGACGCGGTGGCGGACGACCGCCGGGACGCGTGGCGCGATCCGCACGTGGACGGCCGCCATACCGCGTTCCTCCAATATACGTCGGGGTCGACGTCCTCGCCCAAGGGCGTCATCCTCACCCACGCGAACCTGCTGCACAACGCGGCGGCCATCCAGGGGGCCTTCGGCAACACGCCGGAAGGCCGCGGGGTCTCGTGGCTGCCCCTGTACCACGACATGGGATTGATTGGCGGGGTGGTGCAGCCGATCTATTGCGGCGCCCTTTGCACGCTGCTGGCGCCCGTGGCCTTCCTGCAACGGCCGGCCTTGTGGCTGGAGACGATTGCGCGGACGCGGGCGACGGTGAGCGGGGGCCCCAATTTCGGCTACGACTTGTGCGTTCGCAAGGTCCCGCCGGAGGAGCGCCGGCGCTTGGACCTGAGCAGTTGGGAGGTGGCTTTCACGGGCGCCGAGCGGGTCCGCGCGGATACGATCGAGCGGTTCACCGAGGCCTTTGCGCCCTGCGGATTTCGCCGCGAGGCCTTCTTCCCTTGTTATGGGCTGGCCGAGGCGACGCTCCTGGTCTCGGGCGGCCCGCGCCAGACCGCGCCGGCGATCGTTCGCGTCCGCGCCGACGCCCTGGCGCGCAACCAGGTTCAAAAGGCCGGCGACGACGGCGCCTCGCGGACTTTCGTCGGCTGCGGCGAGTGTCTGCCGGGCCAGACGATCGCGATCGTCGATCCGCGGACGTGCCTAAGGTGCCCGGAGGGAGAAGTCGGCGAGATCTGGGTTCAGGGCGACAGCGTGGCCGGCGGGTATTTCGGCCAGCCGGCGATGACCGAAGCGTCCTTCGGGGCGCGCCTTGGCGACACCCGGGAAGGCCCGTTCCTCCGCACCGGGGACCTCGGCTTCCTGCGCGGCGGGCAGTTGTTCGTGACGGGCCGGATCAAAGACGTGATCATCATCCGCGGCCGGAACTACTACCCGGAGGACATCGAGAACTCGGTCGACGGGGCGCATCCCGCCCTGCGCGCGGGGTATTGCGCCGCCTTTTCGATCGATCGGGACGATCGCGAGCGATTGGTTGTCGTCCAGGAGATCGATCCGCGGCGGCGCGACCTGGATGCCGACGCGGTTTTGCGGGCCATTCGCGGCGCCATCGCCGCCCAGCACGAGTTGGAAATCTACGCGGTTGTGCTGGCGAAGGCCGGCGAGGTTCCCAAGACGTCCAGTGGAAAGACGCAGCGCTCGGCGTGCCGCGAACGATATCTGAACGGGATGATGGAGATCATCGCCGAGTGGAAGGCCAATCTTGAGGCCTCGGAAGGCGAGATCGCCGCCGTCCAAAGCCCCGCGGGCCGGCAGGACGCCGCCACCGCCGCCGAAATCGAGGACTGGTTGATCCAGCGGATCGCGCGGCGCCTGGGGTTGGCGCCCCGGCAGATCGGGGTTGCGACGCCCTTCATCGAGTTCGGCATGGGTTCGCTCGACGCCCTGGAGATTGCCGGGGAATTGGAGCGCCGGCTGGGCCGGGCGGTGTCGCCCACGACCATCTACAACTATCCCAATATCGCCGCCCTGGCGCGGTGGCTGGCCAATCCGCCGCCCGACGGCGAATCCCCCGCAGAGATCCATCGGGCGCAACCGGCGCGCGGCGGCCAGCCGCCCGAGCGGTTGTCCGACGACGTCCGCAACATGACAGAAGAGGAGATCAAGGCATTCATCGAGCGCGAGATGGCCAGGCAGCGGGCGGGCACGCCAACAACTTGAACCTAAGGGAGCATCGTATGTCCACCGGGCCCGGCACCGAGCCATTGACGCCGCTGCAAAATGCGATCTATCTCCTCAAGCAGACGCAAGCCAGGCTGGCGGCCTGCGAGCGGGCGCCCTTCGAGCCGATCGCCGTCGTGGGAATGGCATGCCGGTTTCCCGGCGCCGAGAACCCCAAGGCGTTCTGGCGGATGTTGTGCGACGGGGCGGATGCCATCGAGGAAGTCCCGGCCGACCGCTGGAACATCGACGACTATTACGACCCGGACCCCTCCGTGCCCGGCAAGATGAGCACGCGGTGGGGCGGATTCCTCAAGAAGGTCGACGAGTTCGACGCCGAGTTCTTCGGCATCTCGCCGCGGGAAGCCGTCCGGGTCGATCCCCAGCAGCGACTCCTCCTGGAGGTCGCCTGGGAAGCACTTGAAGACGCGGGATTGCCCATTGGCAGGATGGCGCAGACCAAGACCGGCGTCTACGTGGGAGTGGTCGGCAGCGACTATGGCATGCTGCAATCCAAAGACGTGTGCGACATGGACGTCTTTTCCGGCACCGGCGTGAGCCATGCCATTCTGGCCAACCGCGTATCCTATGTCTTGAATCTCAACGGGCCGAGCCTCACGCTGGACACGGCCTGTTCTTCCTCGCTGGTGACGGTACACCTGGCCTGCCAGGGCCTGCGGCGGCGCGAATCGGACATGGCGCTGGCCGGCGGCGTGAACCTGATCCTCAGCCCCGAGATGACCCTGGCCCTGACCAAGGCCCACATGATGTCCGCCGACGGGCGGTGCAAGGCCTTCGACACGGCGGCCGACGGTTATGTCCGCGGGGAGGGCTGCGGGATGGTCGTGCTCAAGCGGCTTGGCGACGCGCTGGCCGGGGGCGACCGCATCCTGGCGGTGATTCGGGGCACCGCGATGAACCACGACGGGCGGAGCAACGGGCTTTCGGCCCCCAACGGCCCCGCCCAGGAGGCCGTGGTCCGCGCCGCGCTGGCCGACGGCGGCCTGGCCCCGCTGGACATCGGCTACGTCGAAACCCACGGCACCGGCACGCGCTTGGGCGACCCGATCGAAATCGAGGCCCTCCGCAACGTGCTCGGCGCCGGGCGAGCGGCCGACCGGCCCCTGGTCGTCGGCTCGGTCAAGACGAACATCGGCCACCTGGAGAGCGCGGCGGGGATTGCGGGCTTGATCAAGGCCGTCCTCGTCCTGCGGCACGGCCGGATTCCACCGCACCTGCACCTTGAGACCGTCAATCCCATGTTGAGAATCCAGGACTCGCCGATGGAGATTCCGGCCGCGATGCGGGACTGGCCCCGCGGCAGGGAACCGCGGCGCGCCGGCGTCAGCGCCTTCGGATTCGGCGGAACCAACGCCCACGTGATTGTCGAGGAGTCGCCCGTCCAAGAGCGGCAGGAGAACGCCGTGGAGCGGCCGCGCCACCTGTTGACGCTCTCGGCCCGCTCGCCGCAGGCGCTTTCCGAACTGGCAACCCGCTACGCCGATGGGATGGAAGCGAATCCCGCGGTCTCTCCGGCGGATGTCGCCCATACGGCCAACACGGGGCGCGAGCATTTCAGTCACCGCGTGGCGGTGGCGGGGGAGTCGCTTGCGGAGCTGCGCGACAACCTGCGGGGCTTCCTCGCCGATCCGCTTGCGCCGGGAGTCCACAGCGGCCGCCCGGAGAACGACCGGCCGCCGCGGATCGCCTTTCTCTTTACCGGCCAGGGGGCCCAGTATGCCGGCATGGGACGCGGGCTGTACGATACGCAACCCACGTTTCGCGCAGCCATCGATTCGTGCGCGGAACTGCTGCGGCCGCAACTGGACCGCCCCCTGCTCTGCCTGCTCGATCCGGCCGCCGGTCCGCTTTTGGACCAGACGGGCTACACGCAACCGGTGATGTTCGCCGTCGAGTACGCTTTGGCAAGCCTGTGGCGCAGTTGGGGTATCGAGCCGGCCGGGGTGATGGGCCATAGCGTGGGCGAATTTGCCGCGGCGTGCACCGCCGGCGTTTTCTCCCTGGAAGACGGACTGCGGCTGATCGCCCGGAGGGCCCGGCTCATGCAGTCCTTGCCGTCCGGCGGCGTGATGGCCGCCGTGTTCGCCACCGAAGCGCGGGTGGCCGCCGCACTGGAATCGTGCTCCGAGCAGGTAACGAT
>JBEKCP010000216.1:0-8921 GCA_050014815.1 Thermoguttaceae bacterium
CTGGGCAAGCTGTCACCTTGGTTTGCCCTGGTGGTGTTCCTGGCCGATGTGATCTACCTGCCGCCGTTCTGGTTGATCCTGCGCCGGATAGGGCGTGCGGGGCAGTGACGTTTAGCGGGCGGGCTTGCCCGCCGGGGAATCCACGGCCGACCGAGCCGCGCTCGGCGCCCGACCCGCCCGCCAAACCGCGATGAGGGTTCATCGTCGCGGCGTTCTGATGGTGCCGGACCGCTACGAGGGCGACTCGACGACGTGGACGCGGCGCCCGCCGCGGTCGAACTTCACGTAGCCGTCGATCGTCGCGAACAGCGTATAGTCGCTGCCCTGGCCGACGCCCTTGCCGGCGTGGAACGGGGTGCCCACCTGCCGCACGATGATGCTCCCGGCGCGGACCTGTTGGCCGCCGAAACACTTAACGCCGCGTCGCTGCGCGTTGGAATCACGCCCGTTGCGACTCGAACCTTGACCTTTCTTATGCGCCATGAAAGTCCTCCGCTCCGTTGCCGGCACCCGTGGGGAAACCTTTATTTCTACTTGGAAACCGGCCATGGGTCAACCGGTCCGGGCCGGCAAACGGCTGCCCCCGAGCAAAATGCTATTCCCCCGCGGGCCTATTTTTGGTAGGAACCCGCGGATTTTCTCGCGATCGACATCCCTCTTACGGGGGCTTGGCCTATGAAACGCGTTTTCGTCCGCATTTTTTCGATCGGGACCCTGATTGCGCTGGGGTTGTTTGCGATCGCCCGGGCACAGCGGGGTACCCCAGTCGCCCCCGCGGCGGACTTGGGGCCGTATGTCAACCCGTTGCGGCCTGCCGCGGATGGAGTGCTGCCGCAAAGACCGGCCGCCGACCCGTTTGCGGCTCGCGCGGTCTCCGACCCGGCGGTTCGCGTGGCCACTGGCGAAGAGGCTGCCGGGACGAGAAACGGCGGTGGCGCCCCCGTGGGGCCGCCTCCGGCCCCGCTCAACGGTCCGGCCCTGGGGAACAGCCTCCGACCGGAGACGGCGGCCGATCCGCCGCCATCGCAAGAGCCGGCGCCGTTCAAGGCCGATCCGCAGGCCGCCCCTGCCATGTCCCCATTGATCGTGCCGCCAGCACCGAGCGATCTGGCGACGCGGGAGGGAACGGGACCCGGTTTCCCTCCCAGCCCCCCACAACGATCGGAGTCCGCGTCGCTTTTCCCAAGCGGTGGACGGCCATCCCGGGGTGATCTCCCCGTGCGAAGCGATGCGCCGGCGCGGTTCGATGCCGCGGAGGCTCCATCGGCCGACGGCGTGGGACAACCGGGCGAGAAACGCCTGGAAGGCCCGCAGACCCCGCAAATTACGATCCAGAAATCCGCCCCGCCGGAGGTCCAGGTCGGCCGGCCTGCCCTCTTCCGGGTAACGGTTCGGAATACGGGCACGATTCCCGCCGGCAACGTCCAGATTTCCGACCAGGTCCCCCGCGGGACGCGGCTCTTGGCCACGACGCCCCAGGCATCGCAAGGTTCCCGCGGCGAGTTGGTCTGGTTGCTGGGCAGCCTGGGGCCGGGTGGAGAGTCGTCCGTCGAGATGCAAGTGATGCCGACCGCCGAGGGGGAGATCGGCAGCGTGGCCACCGTACACTTCGATGCCGACGCCACGGCCCGAAGTGTTTCCACACGCCCACGGCTGGTCGTCGAGACCACCGGCAACGACCGGGTGCTCCTGGGCGACGAAGTCGCGGTGAGTTTTGTGGTGTCGAATCCGGGCACCGGCGTGGCCACCGGCGTAATGCTGGAGGAGCGGGTGCCGAACGGCCTGACGCACCCGGCCGGCGGCCAATTGGAATACCCCGTCGGCGATCTGCGGCCCGGCGAGAGCCGCAAGCTGGAATTGCGACTCCGGGCCACGCGGCCGGGCCGGATCACCAACGTCATTGCCGCCCGAGGCGACGCCAACCTCCGCACCGAGCACCGCTTCGACCTCGAAGTGATCTCGCCGCAGTTGGACATCGCCCTGGCCGGTCCCAAGCGGCGGTACCTGGATCGGGAGGCGACGTACCAGGTCTCGGTTTCCAATCCGGGCACGGCCCCCGCCCAGCGGATCGAGCTGGTGGCCTATCTCCCGCCCGGGCTGCGGTTCGTGGGGGCCAACAACGCCGGCCACTACGACGAGGCCACTCGCGCCGTCTCCTGGCGGCTCGCAGAACTGCCGGTCAACCAGCGGGGCACCGTCGAGCTGGTCACCCTGCCGGTCGAGTCCGGCCAGCAGAGCATCAAGTTCCGCGGCACGGCCGAGCGCGGGCTTTCGATCGAGAAGGAGCAGCCCGTGGTGGTCGAGGGGATCGCGGCCGTGTTGTTCCAGGTGGCCGGCACGCGGAACCCCATCGAGGTGGGCGGCCAGACGACTTACGAGATCCGCGTAGTCAACCAGGGCTCGAAGGCGGCGGGCAATGTCCGCGTGCAGGTGCTCTTACCGCCGGAGTTGAAGGCCCTCACGGCCGAGGGTCCCACCCGGTTCACTCTCGACAACAGCCAGGTCGTTTTCGAAGGGCTGCCGCAGTTGCCGCCGAAGACCGACGCCCTCTATCGCGTCCGCGTCCAGGGCCTGCGGCCGGGCGACCTGCGGGTCCGCTGCCAACTCCTGACCGACGACCTGCAAACGCCGGTTACGAAGGAAGAGAGCACGCAGGTCTACGCCGACGAGTAGATGGCCTGCCGCGCCCTCTACCCGGTGGGCAAAAGCCCGGTAGGGTGGGACGAGGAACGAGTCCCACCAGAAGCGGGTTGAACGCCGATTTCCGCAGGGGGGAAACCAACTCACATTTTTCGCCCAGCCGTGCCAGCAAGGGCAAGAACAGAAACAGCCCCGCGACGCGCGTCTTCAGCCGCAAAGGATCAGCGGCCGACAACACCAACTCGCGACGATCAGCTACCTCGGGAATTTCCTTTTGGGCCGTTTTCTGCTCAGGCGGCGTCGCGACGGTTGAAACATCAGGCGTCGCTATTCATGGGCACGGCATCCGGGCGCAGTGTGTTCGACACTAGCCCGACGCGCAAGCGAGGGAAATGCCTTGTCTGCGTCCCTCGCTCGCGCTTCGGGCTAGTGATTACTTTGTAACTAATCTAACTAATGTATAATCGCCGGCCCAGGCGGCAACGGTTGCGCATGCGATTCATTCTTCCCAATACCACTCTTCTCCGTAATCCTCAACACTTCCGCCCGTAACCGCGACGTACTATATTATGAGGTTCCGCGCCCATCGGCGACTGTTCGTCGTGACGGGCGGCGGAAGCATCATTGAGATTCAAGGAGCCCGCGTGAGCATTCGCAACCTGGATAAGATATTCGACCCTCGCAGGATTGTCGTGGTTGGCGCCAGTGATACACCGACCAGCGTGGGCTACACCGTGCTCCGGAACCTGGTCGGGTCCGGTTTTCCCGGCGTCGTCTATCCGTTGAACCCGAAGCGGGAGGCAGTCCAAGGGATCCAGGCCTACAAGGACGTGAAGAGCCTGCCGCACGTTCCCGACCTGGCCGTGATCTGCACGCCCGCCCCGTCGGTGCCGGGCATCATCCGTGAAGTGGGCGAGGCGGGCACCCGCGGCGTGGTGGTCATCTCGGCCGGCTTCCGGGAGATCGGGGCGGAAGGCCGGAAGTTGGAAGAGCTGGTCCGGGTGGAGCAGCGGAAGTTCGACGGCATGCGGATCCTGGGCCCCAACTGCCTCGGGATCATCGTGCCCGGCATCCATCTCAACGCCAGTTTCGCGGCGGCGACACCCGCGCCGGGGCACATCGGTTTCATCTCGCAGTCTGGGGCCCTTTGCACCTCGGTGCTCGACTGGGCGATCGACGAGGGCATCGGGTTCTCGTACTTCGTCTCGGTGGGCAACATGCTCGACGTGGACATGGGCGACCTGATCGACTACTTCGGGTCGGCCACGGAGACGCGGTCGCTCATCCTGTACGTCGAGTCGATCACGGAGGCAAGGGAGTTCCTGTCGGCGGCGCGGGCCTTCGCCCGCACCAAGCCGATCGTCGCATACAAGGCGGGGCGGTTCGCGGAGTCGGCCCAGGCGGCCGCCTCGCATACCGGCGCGATGGCGGGCGTCGACGCCGTCTACGAGGCCGCGTTCCAGCGGGCCGGCATCGAGCGGATCTTCGATATCGAGGACATGTTCGATTGCGCCGAGCTCTTGGCCCGGCAGCACACCCCGAAGGGAGACCGGTTGGCCATCGTTACGAATGCCGGCGGTCCCGGCGTCATGACGACCGACGCCCTGATCGCCCGCGACGGCGAGCTGGCCAAGATCTCCGACGAGACGCTCGAAGAGCTCAACCAGCTCCTGCCGAGTTGTTGGTCGCACGGCAACCCGGTGGACGTGCTGGGCGACGCGCCCCCCGACCGGTTCGCCAAGGCGGTCGAGATCGTGCTGAAAGACAAGCAGGTCGACGCCGTGCTGGTCATCTTGACGCCGCAGGCGATGACCGATCCGACGGCCACGGCGAAGGCGGTCGGAGAGGTGGCGGCCAAGGCCCACAAGCCGGTCCTGGCGGCCTGGATGGGCAGTCGCGTGGTCCGCGAGGGGGTCCAGGTCCTCAACGATCTGGGCATCCCCACGTACGACACCCCGGCGAAGGCGGTCCGGGCGTTCATGCACCTGGTCTCGTATTCCCGAAACCTCGGCATCCTCCACGAGACCCCCCGCGATCTGCCGCTGGACTTCACCCTGGACCGGCAGCGGCTGCGGAACCTGTTCAACACGTTCCTGACCGAGGGGAGCGAAATCCTGTCGGAGAACGTATCGAAGGCCTTCCTGGAGGCTTACGAGATCCCGGTGACCAAGCCGCAGGCGGCCCGGACCGCCGACGAGGCGGCCGAACTGGCCGACGGACTCGACTATCCCGTCGTCATGAAGATCCACTCGCCCCAGATCACCCACAAGACCGAGGTCGGCGGCGTCATCCTGAATCTGCCCAACGCTCAGGCGGTCCGCGAGGCGTTCGAGAAGATGACCCGGCGGGCCAAGGAGCAGCGGCCGGAGGCCGAGATCCTGGGCGTCACCGTGCAGAAGATGGTCACCTACCCCAACAGCTTCGAGCTCATCGTCGGGACGAAGAAGGACCCGGTGTTCGGGCCGGTGATCATGGTCGGCATGGGGGGCGTCGCGGCCGAGGTGTTCAAGGACCGGGCCCTGGGCCTGCCCCCGTTGAACGAGGCCCTGGCCCGCCGCATGATCGAATCGCTCAAGTCCTGGCCGCTCCTGCGGGGCTACCGCGGCAAGCCGGGCGCCAACATCGACCGGCTGATCGAGGTCATCATGCGGTTCTCGTACCTTGTGGCCGACTATCCGGAGATCAAGGAGCTCGACATCAACCCCCTGCTGGTGACCCCGGACGACGTGTTGGCGCTGGACGCCCGGGTCGTGGTCGACCGCGACATGCTGGTCCGTCCGATGCGGCCCTATTCCCACCTGGCCATCCGCCCGTATCCCGAGGAATACGTGACCGAGCGCAAGCTCAAGGACGGCACCCCGGTCGTGCTGCGGCCGATCAAGCCGGAAGACGAGCCGATGTGGCACGAACTGCTGGCCAGTTGCTCGACCCAGTCGATCTGGTTCCGCTTCAGCTACCTGTTCAAGCAGACGACGCACGAGATGGCCTCGCGGTACTGTTACATCGATTATGACCGCGAGATGGGGATTGTCGCGGAGGTCGAGGAAGAGGGCCAGCGGAAACTCATCGGCGTGGGCCGGCTCGTGGCCGACGTCGATCACGACGTGGCCGAGTACGCCGTCATCGTGGTCGACCGCTGGCACGGCCACGGCCTGGGCGGCACGCTGACCGACTATTGCCTGGAACTGGCCAAGAAGTGGGGCGTCAAGCGGGTCGTCGCCGAGGTCTCCAAGGAGAACGTCCGCATGCTGGCCACCTTCCGCGACCGCAACTTCGAGCTGGACGACAAGCTCGAGCAGGACGTTGTACTGGTGAGCAAGGCCGTCTAGAGACTGTATAATCGGCAGTCATGGCTGTGAAGGATTCTCGGGAACTCGCCGGTCGGAACCCCACGGGGCCGCTGCGGATCGGGGCGGTCGCCTACTTGAACGCCCAGCCTCTCGTCTACGGACTGGAGCGGCTGGCCCCCGAGGCCCGAGTTGTGGTCGATTTCCCCAGCCGCCTGGCCGACGGCCTGGCCGAGGATCGCCTGGACGTGGCGATTGTCCCGTCGATCGAGTATCTGCGGCGGCCGGGCTACACGATCGTTTCCGACGCCTGCATCGCCTGCGAGGGGCCGGTGCGGAGCGTGAAACTCTTCAGCCGCGTGCCGCTCCACGAGATCCGTTCGCTGGCCCTGGACGAGGGCTCGCGCACGAGCGTCGCGCTGGCACGCATCCTGCTGAAGGAGCGTTTTGGGCTCCATCCGGAGCTGGTGCCGCTGCCGCTGGGGATGCGGTTGGCGGATGCCCCCGCGGAGGCCGCGGTCTTGATCGGCGATCGGGCCATGCGGGAGCCGGAGGGGGACTTCGAGTACGTCTGGGACCTGGGCGGTGCGTGGTTTGACTGGACGGGCCTGCCGCTGGTGTTCGCACTTTGGGTTGCCCGGCCAGGCGCCGAGGCGGCCCCGATCGGCCGGATCCTCTCGGCGGCCCGCGACGAGGGTGTCGGCCGGCTGGCGGAGATCGCCCGGCGGGAGGCCCCGGTGGTGGGCCTGCCGGAGGCCGACTGCCTGAGCTATCTCCGCGATCACTTGCGATTTCACTTCGGCCCGCGCCAGCGGCAGGGCCTCGCCAGATTCCTTGACCTGGCCGTCCGGCACGGGCTGGCGACCCGGGGGGGAAGTGGCAGCCACGGATGAAACACGGATCGAACACCGATGTTTCGGTGACTCTCGAAAGTGCCTTGGCCGGCCGGCGGCTGGAGCCTGACGAGGGGCTCCGGTTGCTCGAGTCGCACGATCTGGCCGCGTTGGCCGGCGCGGCGGACTCCCTCTCGGTCCGCCTCCATCCGGGGCCCTATCGCACCTACAACATCGACCGCAACATCAACTACACGAACATCTGCACCAGCGGCTGCCGCTTCTGCGCCTTCTCGCGAGCGCCCGGCGACCCGGAAGGCTATGTGCTGGAGTGCGACGACCTCTACCGCAAGATCGACGAGACGATCGAGCTGGGAGGCGACCAGATCCTCTTGCAAGGCGGGATGCACCCGGACCTCGGGCTCGACTGGTGCGAGCGGTTGCTCCGCAACGTGAAGAACCGCTACCCCCGGATCAACATCCACGGGTTCAGCCCGCCGGAGATCGACCACCTGGCCGGCCGATCCGGGCTGCCGGTGGCCGAAGTGCTCCGCCGGCTGAGAGAAGCGGGGCTGGGAAGCCTGCCGGGCGGAGGGGCCGAAATCCTGGTCGATCGCGTCCGCCGGTTGGTGAGCCCCTCGAAGGTCTCCGCCGAGCGATGGCTGGAGGTCTGCCGGGCGTGGCATGCCCTGGGCGGCCGCGGATCGGCCACGATGATGTTCGGGCACCTGGAAACGCTCTCCGAGCGGATCGAGCATCTCGATAGGCTCCGCCGCCTGCAGGACGAGACCGGGGGGTTCACCGCATTCATCCCCTGGACCTTTCAGCCCGGCAATACCCGGTTGGCCCACCTGCCGAAGGCCAATGCCGTCGAGTACCTGAAAACCCTGGCCGTCAGCCGGCTCTACCTCGACAATTTCGCCAACGTACAGGCCAGTTGGGTCACGCAGGGGCTGGCGATCGGGCAGTTGGCCCTCCGTTGGGGTGCCAACGACATGGGGAGCCTCATGATCGAGGAGAACGTTGTCGCGGCCGCCGGCACCCGGTTCCGCGCCACGGAAGAGGCGATCTGCCGCACGATCCGTCAGGCCGGTTATCTGCCCCGGCGAAGGAACGTGTTCTACGAAACTCAGTAATCATGCACAGCCGATGGCGACGGCGGCGACACCTCACGCTTGAGCCGCGACCGCGCCGTCTCGCCCTGTTCAACCTTCAGGAACCGCAGGCTTGCGAGCGCCGCACCCCGGACCTCCTGGCTGTCGTCCCGGAGAAGGTCGGTGAGCGGGGCAATGGCGGTCGGAACTTCCTCCGATCCGGTGTGACGAAGGGCAATGGCGGCGCCCGCCCGGGTGCTCGCCTCGGGCGCCTTGAGCAATTCGATCAGCCGCGGCACGGCCTTGGCGCCCATCTTCGTGACGGCCAGGCCGGCCATCGCCCGGACGTGATTATCCCGGTCCCGGAGCAACCCGCAGATCCCAACGAGGCCGTTCGGCCCCAGTTCGCCCAGGGCCTCGGCGGCGGCGAGGCGGTCGGACTGGGTCTTGCTCTCGGCCATTTCTTCCCAGTGGCGCAAGGGTTTCCCTTCGTAGGCGCCCTCCCATTTCGGCCCGCAACCAAGACACAGAAACAACAGGATCGGGAGCAAGAGTCGCATCGCTGGGAGGCTCATCAAAGGATTGGGCGGATGTTGCCTACAACCGGCCATTTGTAGTCTACGCCCAAAACCGGAAGAACCCATGGTCTTTCAGGAGTCTTCGGCAGTTGGCGGGACTCCGAGCGAACCGCGAAATCTGTCGTATCTACTTACATTAAAGTGACTTGTGACTACTATAGGTCGTGTTGACCAGGCAATCTCAGACAATTCTGATCAAAACGCTTGACAGGATTTTCGGTATAATTATAATGAATGGCGTCCTTGGGAGATGTGCGTAATCTGCGGCGATTGGAAAATGTGCGTTGCGGCTTTTGGCTGTGCGAGACGAATCGGCGTTGCGGTGGGATCGATTTTTTGCAATTTGCTGGACAAGACTGCAACCGCATGTAAAATCAAACTTTGTACTCTGTGGTCCATGAGGGGGTAGCGATTAGAAGACTATTCACCGATGCCTCGGCGATGTTTTCCTCGCAGGCACGCGGTTATAGATGGGACGAGTTGAGGGCG
>JBEKCP010000217.1:0-8889 GCA_050014815.1 Thermoguttaceae bacterium
AGCTTCCTGCCCAACCCGGCAATCTGCGATAACGTCATCTTGACGGTCCTCCGTGAGTAGTCTTCCAGGACTCCTGAAAACACGCGGAGGATCGTCTTTTCTTGCTCCTATGGGAACCGCAACTTCATTGCCCGCTCCCAACTCCAATATACAAAGCCACTTATCGATGCTATCATCAAGCGAAGTAGCGCTGCCCAACTAACTCCGCCGCGAGAAGGCGAGTCCTTCGATCTCCACCAGGAGGTCCTCGCGGCAGACGTCGGCGATCGCCGCGACGCTCGGCAACTCGCCCAGCCGGACACTGCAGACTTCGCGGGCCGTCTGGAAATCCTCCTGCCGCTTGACGTAGACCCGCACCAGCGCCAGGTCGTCCAGGGTGGCCCCGAAGCCCGGCAGGCCGTGGCGGCAGAGATTCTCCTCGGAGATCAAGGCGGCGAGGTTGTTCAGCGTCTGCCAGGTCTGGCCTTCCATGTCGCCGGCGTGCCGGGTCTCCGAGGCTGTAATGCTGGCCGTGCCGGAGATGAAGAGGCATGCGAAGTCGCCGGCCACCACCGCCATCGCCCGCGAGAACTTGGGACTCTTCGGACCGTACCGGACGCTGTAGTCGAACGCCGAGGTCTGCAGGGGGTTCTCCAGCGGCACCAGCGCAAGGTCCTTTCGGTCGGACGCGACGGCGATGCCGCTGAGAATCACGTCGCGCCCGGCAGTGCCGATCCCCGTGCTCGCGGGATACACCGGCCGAGCGGAGCCGGCCGGGAGGCGGCTGTCGCCGAACCGCAGGCCGGAGTAGAAAGTGCTCCGTGCCCGATTGAGCTCCCGGTAGCGCTCGGTGTCGCCCTCGGGCCCGACGATCTCACCCAGGTACAGCCAGGTGCGGACCATCTGCTGGTAGGAGAACCCGTGCGCCTCCAGGTCGCGTCCGGCCTGCCGGAACACCTCCAAAGAGCGATCGTATACGCCACAGGTCGAGGGCGAGGGACGGATGTCGGCCAGGTGCGCCCACGCCAGGCCGCCGTGCCGCACGATCACCAGTTGCTCCGAGAATCGTTCGATCCGCACGTCGTCCGTCTGTCGCCCCACGCCGAGGGCCTCGATCTCCAGCAGCTTGCCGCCGCACGGGGCCTGAGGGATATAGGTCGTCGCCGGCAACTCGTCGCCGTAGAACTCCCGCATGATCCGGCGGCAAGCGTCCCGGTGGCCGATGTCCTTCAGAAAGACGGCCTGGTGGACGATCGAGCCGCGAGTGCCTTCTTCGCGGGTCAGCCGCTCGATGGTTCCCAGGGCGTCGCGGGCCTGCTCGGCGAGGTCTCCGCCGTTGCCGGGCACGGCCGCGGCAAAAACGTGCCGCACGCCGTCCAGATCGACGACCGAGTAACCGATGCCCTCTTTGGAGTCTTTTCGAATCATGCGGAACGCCCGGCCCCAGCCGGGCTCGTCGAGCGGGGGACCGGCCCAGGCGGGGTGCGGGGGCCGGTTCGGTAGGAGCACCCCTAGTTTACCCCGCCACGACACGCCTGTCGAGGCTCCGATTCCAGTCCGATTCCAAGTCCGATTGACATCTCCGCCCATACGGGTTATCAAGGATATGGGCCCCACAGCGGTAAGCTCGGGCTCTCTCCCGCCCAATCATTCCCCCGGTGTGCCTCCATCCCCGGAAGGGGTCATCCTGTTGATGAAGACCTCGCTGGCCGGTATTCTGATCCCAGCCTTGTTGGCCGTTTCAGGGCTTGGTCTGTTGGTGGCGTGGGCCAATACCGGACCGTCCGTGCTCGTTAAGCCGCGACTGCCCGGCCTGGACGATGCCCCGCGGGCGGCGTCCGCGGGGGTGGCCCTGCGGACGGCGCCGGGCGAGCCGGTCCGCTTCCAGGGGCAACCGTCCCGGATCACGGCCGCTTGGCCCTGGTTCCGCGGGCCCCGCGGCGACGCGATCGGCAAGGAGCCGGTCCGCTTGGCGCGAAGCTGGCCCCCCGGCGGCCCCAAGCGGCTTTGGAGCATCGCGTTGGGCGAAGGCTACGCCGCCGCGGCCGTCCGCGACGGCTGCGTCTACGTCCTGGATCATCTCCAAGATGCCGATGCGATGCGATGCTTCTCGTTGGACGACGGCCGGGAGATCTGGCGCAACAGTTATCCCGCGGTAGTCCCGTTCAGCCACGGCGCGTCGCGGACCATCCCCTCGATCACGGGCGACTGCGTCCTCTCGCTTGGACCGTTATGCCACGTGGTCTGCTGGGAGGCCGCCACCGGCAAGGCCCGGTGGCTGATCGATCTCGTGGCGGATTACGGGGCGACCGTCCCGCCGTGGTATGCCGGGCAGTGCCCGTTGGTGGATACGCAGACCGACCGGCTGATCCTGGCCCCCGCCGGCAAGGCCCTCGTGATGGCCGTCGATTATCGGACGGGCCGGGTGGTTTGGGAGAGTCCGAACCCGCGGGGCTGGACCATGACCCACGTCTCGATCGTGCCGATGGAGTTTGCCGGCCGGCGGATGTACGTCTATTGCGGCAAGGGTGGGGTGGCGGGCGTTGCCGCCGACGACGGCGAATTGCTGTGGGACACGACCGACTGGCAGATCGGGGTGGCGACCTGCCCGTCGCCGCTGGTGGTCGGCAAGGGCAGGATCTTCTTTTGCGGCGGATACAACGCGGGCAGCCTCTTGATCGAGCTCCGCGAGGAGGGCGGCCGGATCATTCCCCATACCCTGTTTCGCCTCTCGGCCAAGGAGTTCGGCTCCGAGCAGCAGACGCCCATCCTCTGGAACGGTTGCCTCTACGGCGTCCGGCAGAGGGACCAGAAGTTGGTCTGCCTCGACCTGTCGGGCAAGGAGCGTTGGAACAGCGGGGGCGACAAGTTCGGCGGGGCCCCGTACCTGATCGCCGACGGCCTGATTTACGCGATGAACGACGGCGGCGTGCTCCGGATGGCCGAGGCCACGCCCGAGGGCTACCACCGCCTGGCCGAGGCCCCGCTCATCGAGCAGGGCGTCGACAGTTGGGGGCCGCTGGCCCTGGTGGCCGGACGCCTGATCGCCCGCGATTTCACCCGCATGGTGTGTGTAGACCTGGCGGAGCACTAGACCATGAATGGACGAAATCTGCTGTGGGCGATGCTGGTGATCGGCGGAGCGTTGGCCGTCGGGGTCGTGACGGCGCTGGTCACTCCCCTCTCCCCTTTCGGGAGAGGGGCCGGGGGTGAGGGGGAATCGCGATCTGGCTTGCCGACCGAGCTATCGGAGACGGACGATCTCGCTGGCCAACCCACCACCATCGATCCGGCTTTGCCCGAAATCGACCCGGCCCTGATCCGCTACGAGCAGACGGCGGAGATTCCGACCGGGCTGAAAAAGGCCAACGCCCTGGCCGTCGCTCCCGGGGACATAATCTACGCCGGCGGCGACCAACGGTTGTGCAGCTTCACGGCCGACGGCACGAAACTGGCGGGAATCCCGCTGGCGGCTGAGCCGACCTGCCTGGCCATCGGCGGCGTTGACCACCGGTTGCCGGGACTGGTGCATGCCGGGCCGGGCGTGATGTATGTCGGACTGGGCAACCACATCGAGGTCCTCGACTCGGCCGGCAGTCGCCTGGCCGTCTGGGAGCCGCCGGGCGCCAAGTCGCTCTTGACCTCACTGGCGGTGGCCGACCAATACGTCGTCGCGGCCGACGCCGGCGAGAGCATTGTCTGGCGATACACCGCCGATGGAAAGCAGAAGACCCGCATCGGCGACCCCGACCCCCGGCGACACATCTCCGGCTTCTTCGTCCCCAGCCCCTACTTCGACTTGGCTCTCGGGGCCGACGGGTTGTTGTACGTAGTCAATCCGCGGGCGTTGCGGCTGGAGGGCTATACGTTCGGCGGCGACCTGGAGACGACCTGGGGCAAGGGCTCGCCGGCGATCGAAGACTTCTTCGGCTGCTGCAACCCGGTGCATTTCGCCGTGCTGCCCGACGGCCGGTTCGTCACCGCCGAGAAGGGCTTTCCGCGAATCAAGATTTACAGCCCCGGAGGCAAGTTCGAGTGCGTCGTCGCCGGCCCGCGCCAGATGAGCCACACGGCAGCCGACATTGCGGCCGACCGGCGGGGGCGGATCCTCGCATTGGACCCTTCCACCGCGAGCGTGCGGGTCTTCCAGCCGCTTGCGGCTTCGCGATCCGGAAAGAACTGATGAACGAAGAACCGACGACTGGCACGCAACAGCACGAAGGCGTTTCCTCCCGCCGTCAATGGTTCCGCGCCGCCGGGCGATGGCTCCTCCTGGGCGGCCTCGGGGCGATGTCGGTCCATTTACTGCGCCGCTCCGGCCCGCGCGGGGCCGACGGATGTCCGCCGGGCGTGGCGACGTGCGGGGGCTGCCCCCTGGCGCCCGAATGCACCGTAACGTGGAAACGAGAGTCGGGGGATCACGGCGGGCAAGCCCGCCCGCTAAACCAAATCCCTAAATCCCTAAATCCCTTAATCCCTTAATCCCTTAATCCCTAAATCCCCAAATCCCTAAATCCCCAAATCCCTAAATCCCCAAATCCCCAAATCCCTAAATCCCCAAATCCCCAAATCCCCAAATCCCTAAATCCCCAAATCCCCAAATCCCCAAATCCCCAAATCCCTAAATCCCTTCCGTAGCACATGGCACACGATCCAGAGAACATCGACCGTCGCGGGTTTGTGACCGGTTGCGTCCGCGTGCTCGGGGCGGTCGGCCTGGGGGGTATGGTCTCGGCGCTGGCCGTCCGCAAGGGTCGCGCCGTGGACGAAGTGTGGCAGATACAGCCCGACCACTGCATCGCCTGCGACAAGTGCCAGACCGAGTGCGTCCTGGACGTTTCGGCGGTCAAGAGTGTGCAGTGCTTCGCCCTTTGCGGCTATTGCGACGTGTGTACCGGCTACTTCCCGACGAAGTACGACGCCCTGGACACCGGGGCCGAGAACCATCTTTGCCCCACCGGGGCCATTACGCGGAAGTTCATCGAGCAGAAAGGCACGACGCGGTACTTCGAGTACACGATCGACGAGGCGCTTTGCATTGCCTGCGGCAAGTGCGTGGTGGGCTGCCGGCTGATGAACGGATCGCTCTACCTGCAGGTGCGTCACGACCGGTGTCTGAATTGCAACGAATGTTCGATCGCCGTGGCCTGCCCGACGCAGGCATTCCGCCGCGTGAGAGCCAGTTCGCCGAACCTGTTGGGGCAGGCGGCCCGCGAGGCGGAAGAAGCCCTGGCGCGGAGGCAAGCCCGGAAAAGTTGAACCAGTTGTAGAGAACTGCCGGTGCATCAAGCACGAAATCCGAATATCGAAATCCGAAACAAATCCAAAATGCGAAATTCGAAAGGGGTTCGTGCCTGTGCAGCCTTGCGATCCTTGCGACGCCTCGCCGTTTCGGTCATTCGCACCTTTGGTAATTTGAATTTGTTTCGGATTTCGGATTTCGGATTTCGGATTTTCTCGGCCGGTGGGGCGATTCTCCTCCTGCTCCTGGTGCTCTTTGCGGCCCGGCCGCTCTCGGCCGCCAACCTGATCCCCACGCCCGAGTTCGCCGGCCACGAGATCCCCGAGGCCCAGCACCCGGCAGCCCGGTCGCAACAGAGCGAGTGGCTCGACGTGGCGGCCCTGGCGGCGGGCATTGCCCTGGCGTCCTACCTGGCCCTGGGGCGTCGATCGCGGCGCGGGCTGCTGCTGTTGGCCGTCGCGTCCGTCGCCTGGCTCGGCTTCTGGCGCAAAGGCTGCATCTGCCCGATCGGCGCGATCCAGAACGTCACGATGGGCCTGTTCGACCCCGGCTACGTTGTGCCGGCGGCGGTGGCGATGTTCTCGCTCCCGCTGGTGGCGACGCTCTTTTTCGGCCGGACGTTCTGCGCGGCCGTCTGCCCGCTGGGGGCCGTCCAGGAGTTGGCCGCCGTCCGGCCGGTCCGGGTGCCTCCGTGGCTCGATCAGGCGCTGGGACTCTTGGCCTACGTCTACCTGGGCGCCGCGGTCCTGTTTGCCGCCACCGGGTGCGGTTTCGTCATCTGCCGCTACGATCCGTTCGTCGGCTTGTTTCGGCTGAGCGCGGGCCTGGACATGCTGATCCTGACCGGAGGCTTTCTCGTGCTCGGCATGTTTGTCGGCCGGCCATACTGCCGCTACTTGTGCCCTTACGGAGCGATCCTCGGAGTGCTCTCCCGGCTGGCGCGGTGGCGCGTGCGGATCCCGCCGCAAGAGTGCATCCAATGCCGCCTGTGTGAAGACGCGTGTCCGTACGGGGCGATCCGCCAGCCCACGGTAGCCCCGTCCAGCGATCGCCTCCGCCGTTGGCGGTGGCTGCTGACGACATGGATCGTCCTCGTGCCCGGCCTGGTGGCCCTCGGGGCGGTCCTGGGGAGACAAATGGAGACGCCGCTGGCCCGCGTACACCCCACGATCCGGCTCGCCGAGCGGGTGTGGCTGGAGAACCAAGCGCTGGTCGAGGACACCACGGAGGCCAGCGAGGCGTTCCGCAACTCCGGCCAGCCGGCGGCGAAACTGTATGCCCAAGCCGGCCAGATCAGCCGCCAAATCGGCGCCGGCGGCGGCTGGCTGGGGGCCTGGGTGGGACTGGTGATCGGCCTGAAGCTGATCCACCTGGCGATCCGGCGACGGCGGACGGACTACCAGCCCGATCCGATCAATTGCGTCGCGTGCGGCCGCTGCTTCTGGTACTGTCCGAGCGAACAGGCTCGCCAGGGGTGGATCCAGCAGCCTGCCGGTGAGAAAGAAACTCTCAAACTTGAATAGCACGAAATCCGAAATCCGAAATCCGAAATCCCAAACAAATCCAAAGCACCAACAAAGCCAATGACCGAAACCCGCCCCCTTTGAGCATTTGATATTCGTATTTTGGATTTGTTTCGGATTTCGGATTTCGGATTTGGTGCTTGAGTACAAATGATGCAAAACGCCCCGGACAAGACCGACATCCTTTACCGCATCGCCGCGCGGACGGCCATTGTGGCCGCCGTGTTCTCGCTGGTGATCGCCGCGATCTTACTTTACGACTTCCACCGGCGGACGATGAAAGACCCCTTCGAGCACAAGGCCATCAAGGCGCTCCGCCTGGCGCTGGATGAGCGGCCGGACAATAAGGCCCTCCTGGCGGAATACCGCGCTATGGATGAGCAGGTCCGCACGGAGTTCTTCCGCCAACGGGCATTTGCCGCCGCGGGGGCCGCCCTGCTCTCGCTGGGCGTCGTCGTCATGCTGCTGGCCGCCAAGTCGGCCGCCACGATCCGGCGCAAGCTCCCCGCGCCCCAGCCGTTGGCCGCAAAGCGGGACTTCGACTCCCAGTGGAAGCCGATCGCCATGGGTGGAGTCGCCCTCCTGGCGGTGCTCCTGGCCTGGGCGTCGCTTTTCATCGGCTGGATATCGCCTCGTTGGCTGCCGCAGGAAGAGGCCGTCCAGGAACAGGTCCCCGCCCCGGGCGCCCGCCCCGGGCTGGCTACAGGAGAAGGGCCAACGTTGCCCGTCCGCAAGAAAGAGGAAGCCGTTTCGGAGCGCACGAGGCCGTCGCGCCGGGAAGGCCCCGAAGTTCCCAGCGAACGCATGGGCCCCCGTGAATCGCCGTCGGAGCGGGTACACAGGCCGAGGCCCACAGCGCCGGCCTACGTGGCGACGGACGAAGAGATTCGCACCGCCTGGCCGCGGTTCCGCGGCCCCGACGGCTCCGGCATCTCCCCCTACACGGACGTCCCCGACGCCTGGGACGCCCCGGCCGGCAAGAATATCCTCTGGAAGACGCCCGTCCCGCTGCCCGGTTTCAACTCGCCGATCGTCTGCGGGTCCCGGGTGTTTGTCTCCGGGGCCAACGAGAACCAGCGGCAGGTCTTCTGTTTCGACGCCCTGTCGGGAGATCTCCTCTGGCAGCAAGACGCCCCCGCCACCTCGGCGAGCAAGAAACCGGTCAAGCTCAGCGGCGCCGATTTCGCTTCTTCGACGATGGCGACCGACGGCCGGCGGGTCTACGCCATCTTCGCCAACGGCGACCTTGCCGCCTTCGACTATGACGGAAACCTCGTCTGGTCCCAGAGTCTCGGGATCCCCGAGAGTTTCTACGGCCATGCCGCCTCGCTCCTGGTCTACAAGGAGATGTTGTTGGTGCCCATGGACCAGGGCGAGGCGAGGGCCGGCCGCTCGAAGCTCTTGGCGCTGGCCGCCGCCACCGGCAAGACCGTCTGGGAGAAAAGCCGGCCGGTGTCGAACTCCTGGACTACGCCGATCATCATCCACGCGGCCGGCCGCGACCAGGTCGTCACCGTGTCCAATCCCTGGGTCATCGCCTACGATCCGAAGGACGGGACCGAGCTTTGGCGGGTCGGCGGCCTGGACGGCGACGTGGCCCCCTCGCCCGTCTTCAACGGCAGCGTCGTGCTGGCCGCCGCCAACGATCATTACCCGCTCCTCGTCATCCGTCCGGACGGCCGAGGCGACGTCACCAAGACCCACGTCGTCTGGAAGTGGGACGACAACATCCCGGAGCTTTGCAGCCCCGTCGCCACCGAGGCCGCCGCCTGCCTCTTGACCTCCGACGGCATGGTCACTTGCTACGATGTCCGGACGGGCGATAAGCGCTGGGAAACGGACTTGGGCGATCTCGTGAAGGCCCCCGGGAAAGACACCGGGAGTTTCCACGCCGAATCGTCGCCGAGCCTGGTCGGCAACCGCCTCTACGTGATCGGCAAGAATGGCAAGGGCCTGATTCTCGAATTGGGAAAGGAAGGCTGCGAGAAGGTGGGCGCGACCGACCTGGGCGAGCCGTGCGTCAGCAGCCCCGCCTTCCAGAGCGGACGCATTTACCTCCGCGGCAAGAAGAACCTGTTCTGCATAGCAAAATGATCGAACGGAGGCTTGGGTCTAATCCCCGCGACGCAGTCGCGGGGCTTTTCC
>JBEKCP010000218.1:0-8887 GCA_050014815.1 Thermoguttaceae bacterium
ATCAGCATGTACTATTAAGATACATAAAACAATACGCGGGAGTCAAGCCGTCGGTTCATGCAATAGAGAACCCAGGCCCCAGCCCCAAAGTCCCCCCCATTGCATGGGGGGCGGCGATCGTTGCTCCCCTTGGGCGAGTTCTTCCAGGTTCGCATAAGACTTCATGTTACAATTGGAAGTGTGATCTTACACCGTGCGCGGCCAATAGTGAAGCGTTTCCGAAGGCGAAACGTCGCACTTCAGCCCGTGCAACCTATAAAACCCCCCGGAGCCGGTTCGATGCGAGTGCTGGCGATCGGTCTGTTGCTTGCCGCCGTGCCGGCTGGTCCGGCCGCCGGGCGCGACGTCTACGTCGACAACAAGGGCGGGGACGACCAATTGACCGGCTCCCAGCCTCGGAGCCGCCCCGACGGGAGCGGACCCGTGCGGACGTTTGCCAAGGCGTTACGGCTGGCCGGCCCAGGCGATCATATCCTCCTGGCTGACACCGGGGAGCCCTACCGGGAATGCGTCAGTCTCGTAGGTAATCGCCTCAGCGGCACGGATGCGGAGCCGCTGGTGCTCTCCGGCAACGGGGCCGTGCTGGACGGTTCGCTCGGGATTCCGGCGGACCAATGGAAGTTCTACAGCGACAACCGCTTCCGTTTCCGTCCGCCACGCACGGAATACTGCCAGTTGTTTCTCGACGGTCGCCCGGCCGCCCGGGTGCCTATCCCGCCCACGGGCGACAGTCCGCCGAAGCTCAAGCCCCGCCAGTGGTGCTCGCAGCGGGGCTACCTTTACTTCGGCGTCGAGCCGTCGAAACTGCCGTCGGATTACGCACTCCGCTATGCGTGCCTGCCGACCGGCATCACGCTCTATCACGTCCAGGGGGTAGTCATCAAGGACTTGACGATCCGGGGATTCCAGATCGACGGCCTGAGCGCGCCCAACAGCGCCCGCCGGATCACGCTCAAGAACGTCACGTGTACCGGCAACGGCCGAAGCGGAGTGGCTGTCGGCGGGGCGTCGCAAGTGGACATCGACTCCTGCTTGTTGGACGGCAACGGCGTCGCCGGCCTGCTCACGCTGCCCTACAGCGAGGTCCACCTCCGCACCAGCCGATTGCCGGGCTCTACGGCGCCGGGGTGGGTGGACCAGGGTGGCCGGGTCTACCTGGACCAGGAGCGGATCCAAGGCGGCCGCGCGTCCCTGCCAGCCCAGGCCGCCGCGGCAAAGGACCCCACGCCATGACTCGCGACAAGGTCATCGGCCGACCGATGGAGATCCTCCTGGTCGAAGACGACCTCGAGGACGCCGGCTTGACCATCGAGACGCTCAAGGACGGCGGGGTCCCCTGCCGCGTCAACCTGGTTCGCGACGGCGAAGAGGCGATGGCGTTTCTGCGGCACGAGGCCCATTTCGCCCGGACCCCCCGGCCCGACCTCATCCTGCTGGACCTCCATCTCCCAAAGAAAGACGGTCGCAGCGTCTTGGCCGCCGTTCGGGCCGACCGGGCCTTGCGGCGGATCCCCGTCGTTGTGCTGACCTCCTCCCGCGACCAGTGGGAGATCCTCAAGCGGGATGACCTCTTCGTCGAGAGCTACCTCACCAAGCCGTTGGACTGCGAGCAGTTCAGCGCCGTGGTCAAATCACTGCGGAAGTACATGCTCTCGGACGTCATCATGCCGCAGTAGGAGGGATTGGGGATTAGGGATTAGGGATTGGAAAAAGCGGGAAGGCGGAAGCACGCCAGTCCAATCCCCAATCCCCAATCCCTAATCCCCTGTTCGCCGACCCCTGCTGTTGCGAATCCCCGCCCTTGGGGTCATAATGGGAATAGGTCCGGCCGGTGACAACGAATACCGTAAGGGTCGCATTAGCGACCCGTACAGTGAGGGGAGAATTCAGATGGTACAGTTCGACCCCTATTGCAACTGGCTTGGTATTCCCCCGCACGAGCAGCCCCCGACCCACTATCGGTTGCTGGGGATTCCCCTGTTCGAATCCAACCCGAACGTGATCGTCCAGGCGGCGCAGCGGCAGATGTATCAGGTGCAGTCGTTCCAGGCGGGGCCGTACGGACAGGCCTGCCAACAGATCCTCGACCATCTGGTTTTCGCTCAAGCGTGCCTGCTGGACCCCCAGCAAAAGGCCTACTATGACCGGCAGTTGGCCGAAGCATTGGGTCCTCGAACGGAGCGGATAGTCGCGTCGCCGCCCCTGCCGTCGGGGACGCCGCCGTTCTACGGGACCTTCCCCGGGGCCATGCCGTCCGCGCCGCCGGCCGGTCCGCCGTCGACGCCCCAATCGATGCCCGGACCAGCGCCGGCGCCCATGCCAGTACCCATGTCGGCGCCGATGCCCGGACCGGTGCCGCCCGCGGCCCAGCCGTTGGCGGCCGCGGCGGTCGCAGTGGCCCGCCCGATCCCGGTGGCTTCGCCGCGGGTTGCGCCTCAACCGGTTGGTCCGCCGGTTCAGGCGCCGGCCGAGCAGTCCCCTTTCGAGGCGGCGATTGGGGAAGATCGCCCCGCCGCCAGCCGCTCGCACCGGAAGCTTCACCGCAAGTCCAACGGCGTCCCCAAGGAGATGATCATCCTTGGCATCGTGGCTGGCGTGGGCGGGCTGCTCCTGCTGGCGTTTCTGGTGGCCAGCTCGGTAGACAACGGCAACCACGGCTGGGGCACTTTCTCGGAAGGCCCGCCGGCGCCGCCGCACAGGAAGACCTCGGTCGTGGAGAAGGCGGCCAAGGACGCCGCCAAGAAACGCGAGGACGACAGGTTTGGCATCAAGCGGGGGCCGATGGCGGTGAAGCCGGCCCGCGTCGCGGCGCCCGCCAGGGTGCGGCCGAACTCGCCGCCCGCCGCCGTGCCGGACGAGGGGGCGTCGATCGACAGACCGGTGACTCAGAGTTTTCCACCAGCCAATCACGTTCCGTTTGTGAACGAAGGGGGGGCCGCGCGACCTGCTCCGGCGAATCAGGTCCCGGACCTCGCCCCTCTGCCCGAAGAGGCCGAGGACGCGCCGCCGGACAATGCGATCGGCATCAAGCGGCACTAAGGGCTTCAACGCGATGAGTGATGCCCGAGCGAAGTCTGCCGATCCTCCCGGCGCCGCTGATCTTTCCGGGCGGCAGATCGGCCAGTTCCACGTCTTGCGGCGGCTGGGGCGGGGGGCCATGGCCGAAGTCTATCTGGCCGAGCAGCGCCCGCTGAAACGTTGGGTCGCGCTGAAGATCCTCAGGGCCGAGCTGGCCAACGACCAGACCTACCTGAAGCGGTTCCATCGCGAGGCCCAGGCTGCCGCCTCGCTGGTACATGCCAATATCGTGCAGATCCACGAGGTGGGGCACCTCGACGGCCTGCACTTCATCGTCCAGGAATATGTTCAGGGCCAGAACCTCCGCGACTGGCTCTCCCGCGAGGGGCTGCCCGCCTTGCCCCAGGCCCTCTCGATCATGCGGCAGGTGGCCTCCGCGCTGGCGAAGGCGGCCGAGGCGGGCGTCGTCCACCGCGACATCAAGCCGGAGAACATCTTGTTGACCGCCTCCGGCGAAGTGAAAGTCGCCGACTTCGGATTGGCCCGCGTCCTCCGCCAGACCGAGGCCGAGGTAACCCAAGTCGGCATGACGATGGGGACGCCCCTCTACATGAGCCCGGAACAGGTCGAGGGGAAGCCGCTGGATCCCCGCAGCGACCTTTATTCGTTCGGAGTGACGTGTTACCACATGCTCAGCGGCAACCCGCCGTTTGTGGGCGATACCGCCTTGGCCGTGGCCGTGCAGCATGTTCGGAATCCGCCCCGGCCGCTGGAAACGCTCCGGCCCGACCTGCCGCCCGCCCTGTTGGACGCTGTCCATCGACTCCTGGCCAAGGACCCCGACCAGCGGTGGCAGTCCGCAAGGGACCTGCTCCGCGAGCTCTGCCGCATCCATCAGGAATACTGTCCGCAGGCAGCCCCGGACGAAGCGGACCTCTGGGCGTCTGCCGGACTGGAGCCGCTTTGCGACTCTCGGCTGCGGGCCACCCAGAGGCTCGAAGCGGCCATGCACGCCGCCAACGCCCTCTCGGCCCCCCGGTATCGCCGCTCTCTGGCCGCCCACATCGTGCGGGCCGGCATCGTGCCGGCCGGGATGGCGGCGGTCGGCCTCCTGTCGGCCTTGGCCGCCTGGCTGCTGGTCCGGCCGGCCCCGCTCTTATCTCCGCCCAATGTCGCGTCAGAGCGGATCCCCCGTCAGCCGACCGTCGTGCGACAATGGTACTATGCCAGCCAAATCGGCACCGAACAGGCATGGCAGAGCGTCGTCGATTTCTTTCCGGATAAGGACTACTACGTCGCTCGGGCGCGGCAGCAACTCGCCCGAATCTATCTCCGCCAGCGCGACTACGATCGAGCCCTGACGGTCTGCGAAGAATTGGCGGCGGTCTCCGGTACGAACGTGGAGTTCCGGGCGTTCGGCCTGGCCGGAAAATGCGGCATCCTGACGCTACAGGGCAAATACCGGGAGTCGGCCGGCGTCTTGAATGCCCTTTGGCCAATCCATCAAGATCTCCGCGACGCCCAAATGCGGAAGATGTTGGATTACGTTGTCAAGGAGAACCGGTTGGAACTGGGTCCTCAGACCCGTCAGCAGTGGGACGACTGGCTCAGCGAGCAGTTCCACGCCGAGGGATGACACGGGGACGACGCGCGGCCATGTAGTCGGCACACTTGGACCAAAGTGCGTTCGTTCCACGGCGGAGACCGGAAAGTGGGGATAACTCAGGCCCGCGGGGGATTGCCGGCGAGCCAGATGCCTGCTATACTTGGACAGTGAGCCTGGGGGCGAATTGGATTCGACCGGGCAGGTTGAAGTGCAGGTGGCGTGCCGTGGTTGGTCAGTAGGCCACGTAAAAAGCCGACCAAACTATTAATTGCCGAGTCTCATCTCGCAATGGCTGCCTAACAACGGCAACCCCGGCTGAGGACCTTCGCCGGAGAGGTCCGACTGCCGGCCGCAAGTCCGGATCGTTTCGGGTCGCGTCGGCCACGCCCGGAACTAAACCAAGCTGCCGACTAGCCGAGCGTCGACCCCGTCGGTTGGGGCCTCAGGAGGCGAAACGCTTAAGTTAGCCGACTATGCACGTAGAGGCCTGTGCGGAAATGTCGCGGGACGCGGGTTCGATCCCCGCCGCCTCCACCTGAAAAGGCCACTTGCGATTCGTCGTAAGTGGCCTTCTTTATTGTCGGTGGATAGCCGCTCCGCGGCAACCCTGGGCTCTGATATGGAACCGCTTTGCGGTCCACTTCTCCGCGGCTTTTCACCACCGCCCCGTGCTTTTGCATCGCGCGATCCCTTGTTAGAATTGGCAGAATTGTAGACGAGGTACGAGTCCCACCATTGCAGGTTCGGCCTGTTTCCGGCGGGACTCGCAGCTCTTCCCACTCTACCGGTTGTTTCCCCAGCGCAAACGAATCAAGGAGCCGCATTATGGATTCACGGGAAGTGTGGTTTCTCACCGGCAGTCAGCACCTCTACGGCGAGGGCCTGTTGCGGCAGGTGGCGGAAAACAGCCGGCAGATCGTCGAGGGGCTCAACGGCTCCGGGCGCCTGCCGCTCGGGGTAGTCTTCCGCGACGTGGTCACTACAGCGGAGTCGATTCTCCGGGCGTGCCGCGAGGCCAATGCGGCGGCCCCTTGTGCGGGCGTGATCTGCTGGATGCACACGTTCTCCCCCGCCAAGATGTGGATCGCCGGCCTGACGGCCTTGCAGAAGCCGCTGGCCCACCTGCACACGCAGTTCAACCGCGATCTGCCCTGGGGCACGATCGACATGGACTTCATGAACCTCAACCAGGCGGCGCACGGCGACCGCGAGTTCGGCTTTATCTGCGCACGCATGCCGAAGGCCCGCAAGGTGATCGTGGGCCACTGGCAGGACGCGGAGGTCCAGGACCGGCTGGCGGCGTGGATGCGGGCGGCGGCCGGGCTCGACGAGCTGCGGCACCTCCGCGTCGCCCGCTTCGGCGACAACATGCGGCAGGTGGCCGTGACCGAGGGGGACAAGGTCGAGGCCCAGATCCGCCTGGGCGTCGAGGTCAACGGCTACGGCGTGGGCGACCTGGCGGGGCATCTCGACGCGGTAACCGACGCGGCCGTGGACCGCCTGGTTGCCGAGTACGACGGGCAGTACGCGATGTCGCCCGAGTTGGCGGCGGGCGGTCCGCGCCGCGAGTCGCTGCGCTACGCGGCCCGCGCCGAGCTGGGCCTGCGATCGTTCCTGGAGAGCGGCTCTTTCCGGGCCTTCACCGACACGTTCGAGGACTTGCACGGCCTGGCGCAGCTTCCGGGGCTGGCCGTCCAGCGGCTTATGGCCGACGGCTACGGCTTCGGCGCCGAGGGCGACTGGAAGACGGCCGCGTTGGGCCGGGCGATGAAAGTCATGGCGGCCGGCCTTAAGGGCGGCACCTCGTTCATGGAAGATTACACCTACCATCTTGACCCGAAGGGCCCCCGGGTGCTCGGGGCCCACATGCTGGAGATCTGCCCCTCGCTGGCCGCCCGGAAACCCGCCTGCGAGATCCATCCGCTGGGCATCGGCGGCAAGGGCGACCCGGTGCGGCTGGTCTTCACGGCGCCGGCGGGGCCGGCGATCAACGTCGCCATGATCGATCTGGGCGACCGCTTCCGGTTGTTGGCCGGCGAGGTCGACGCGGTCGAGCCCCCCGCGCCGCTCCCCAAGCTTCCGGTGGCGCGGGCCGTCTGGTCGCCGCGGCCCGATTTCAAGACGGCCGCCGCGGCGTGGCTCTATGCCGGGGGTCCGCACCATACGGTGTTCAGCCAGGCCCTGACGTCCGAGCACATCGAGGATTTCGCGGAGATGGTCGACGTCGAATGCCTCGTCATCCACCGCCAGACGCGATTGGGCGATTTCAAGAACCAGCTCCGCTGGAACCGGGCGTCCTACGCCTCGTAGAGGCCCTGACACAACCGCCAGAGCCCTCACCCCCGGGTCGGGCACCGTGCGCAGCAGGGTCGTCGCGGGTGCCTCTCCCGGAGGGAGAGGGGAGGGTGTTTGGTCTTGCACGAACCTCGGCGATCCTGTACGATACCCCCCTCTGCGGTGGAGGAGGTCGTGGGGAACCAGGCATGAGGCAAGATCCGACCGGGCGGAACAAGTTCTACGTCGAGATCATCAAGCCCTCGCACTACGACGACCAGGGCTATGTGATCCAGTGGCGCTGGGCGCTGATGCCGTCGAACTCGTTGGCCTGCCTGTATGCCCTGGTCCAGGACGTCGCCGAGAGGGGCGCCCTGGGCGACGATGTCGAAGTGATCGCGAGCTGTTACGACGAATCGCAAACGGTGATCCCCGTACGCCGGATCATCCGCCGCATCGCGGCCCACGGGGGGCGAGGCATCGTGCTGATGGCGGGCGTGCAAACCAACCAGTTTCCCCGCGCCGCCGACCTGGCCCGCCAGTTCCGCGCCGCGGGTGTCCCGGTGGCCATCGGCGGCTTCCACGTCAGCGGGTCGATGGCCATGCTGGCCGAGTTGCCCTCCGAGCTCCGGGCCGTGCGGGACATGGGGGTGACGCTCTTCGCCGGCGAGGCCGAGGGCCGCATGGAGGGCCTCCTGGCCGACGCCTGCCACGGCCGATTGCAGGGGGTCTACAACTACCTCGGGGATCTTCCGGAGCTGCAGGGGCAGCCGGTGCCCTTCCTGCCGCGCGGCGTCGGCGGGCGGACCGTGCTCGTCGCGGCGCTGGACGCCGGCCGCGGATGCCCCTTCGAGTGCAGCTTCTGCACAATCATCAATGTCCAGGGCCGCCGCTCGCGATGGCGCACGGCGGACGACGTGGAACGGGTCGTCCGCGCCAACCTGGCCCAGGGCGTCCACCGGTTTTTCATTACCGACGACAACTTTGCGCGGAACAAGAACTGGGAAGCGATCTTCGACCGGCTCATCGCGATGCGGGAACAAGAGGGCCTCCGCATCAAGTTCATGATCCAGGTGGACTTGATGTGCCACAAGATCCCCGGTTTCGTCGAGAAGGCGGCCCGCGCCGGCTGCACCCGCGTGTTCCTCGGCCTGGAGAGCATCAACCCGGAGAACCTGGCGGCGGCCCGGAAGCGGCAGAACCAGGTCGGCGAGTACCGTGGCATGCTCGAAGGGTGGCGGTCGCGGGGGGTCATTACCTACGCGGGCTACATCCTCGGTTTCCCGGGCGACACGCCCGAGTCGATCGCTCGCGACATCGAGACGATTCAGCGGGAACTGCCCGTGGATATCCTCGAATTCATGCTCCTGACGCCGCTGCCCGGCTCGGCCGACCACCGTGCGATGCTCCAGCGGGGCGAGTGGATGGAGCCCGACCTGAACCGCTACGACGCGGAGCACGTGCTGACCCGGCACTCGAAGATGAGCCGCGAGGAGTGGGCGGGGATATACGATCGGGCGTGGCACTTGTACTACAGCCCGCGGCACGTCGAGACGCTCCTGCGCCGCGCCCGGGCGGGAGGGGCCGGAATGCGCCACCTGGCCGCCGCCATCCTGCTCTATTACGGCAATTACCGGTTCGAGCGGGTGCATCCTCTTCAGGCTGGCCTGTTGCGGCGGAAGGTCCGCGGCACGCGGCGTCGCGGCTCGCCGCCGGACAACCCGCTGGGGTTCTACGTCCGCCGCGCGTGGGAGACGCTCTCGGCCGCCGTCGGGTTCGGCCTCTATTGGCTTTGGCTGGAGCGTCTGCGGAAGCGAATCCTGCGCGACCCGTCGGCGAAGGCGTACGCCGATCGGGCGCTGGTGGGCGGCCCCGCAGGCGATCTCACGTCCGGCGACGCCGCACGGGCCGCCAGGGCGGCGTGAGGGGCTGCCGGGAAAGGCAGGTCCCGCTTGCCGAGCGGGACCCGGTTTTGCAGGGTCCCGCTCG
>JBEKCP010000219.1:0-6950 GCA_050014815.1 Thermoguttaceae bacterium
CCCAAGGCGTTCATCTTCTCCACCTTGGCGAAGTCCTTTGGGTGGACGAACGGACCTTTCTTCAGCGATCGGCTCATAATGGTGGTCAGTTGCCAGTTGTCAGTTGTCAGTGCGTGCCCAGCCGCTTGCGGCTTCGCACTCCGCAATTCTTGTTACTTGATCTTCAGTTGCCCGTACCGCCGCGATTTCCGCCGGCGGACAATGGCCTTGTTCGAGGGTTTCCGCCGTTTGCGGGTCGAGCCGCCCTTGGCCAGCTTGCCGGTGGGGCTGACCGGATGCCGGCCGCCCTTGGTCCGGCCCTCGCCCCCGCCGTGCGGGTGGTCGATGGGGTTCATGGCGGTGCCGCGGACGTGCGGGCGCCGTCCCATCCACCGCTTCCGCCCCGCCTTGCCCAGGACGACGTTCATGTGGTCGGCGTTGCCCAAGACGCCGATCGTGGCGCGGCAAGTCGCCGGCACCCGCCGGATCTCGCCGCTGGGCAGGTTGATTTGGGCCCAGTTGGCGTCGCGGGCGGCCAGCGTGGCGTGGCTGCCCGCCGAGCGGCAGAGCACCCCGCCGCGGCCCGGCTGCATCTCGATGTTGTGAATGTCCAGGCCCGGCGGGATCTTCGCCAGCGGCAGGCAATTGCCGACCGACGGTGGGGCGTCCTCGCCGCTCTGGATCTGGTCCCCTGCCTTCAAGCCCTCGGGCGCCAAAATGTATCGTTTTTCGCCGTCGACGTAGTGCAAAAGCGCGATCCGCGCCGTGCGGTTCGGGTCGTACTGGATCGAGTCGACCCGGGCCGGCATGCCGTCCTTGTCGCGGCGGAAGTCGATCAGGCGCAAGTCCCGCTTGTGTCCGCCGCCGCGGAAGCGGCAGGTGGTCTTCCCCTGGTTGTTCCGCCCGCCGGTCCCCCGCTTCGGCCGGAGCAGGCTCTTTTCCGGCTTCGCGCCCGGCGTCAGCTCGGCGAAATCGCTCACGGTCGCCCCGCGACGCCCTGGGGAGGTCGGATTGTATCGGCGTATACCCATGCGCTACTCGCTTTAGAAACCTGGTTGCTCGCTTAGAAGAAGTGGATCCGATGTTCCTTGTCGAGCGTGACGATGGCCTTTTTCCAGTTCTTGGTCACGCCGGTGCGGAAGCGGCTCTTTCGCGGCTTCCCCTTGCGGTTCTGCGTCCGGACGGCGACCACCTTCACCTCGAAGAGTTCTTCGATGGCCCGCTTGATGTCGTCCTTGCCCGCCATGTGGTTGACCTCGAAGGCGTAGGCGTTGCAGCGGTTCGCCTTGTGCATGCCCTTTTCGGTCACCAGCGGCCGGAGAATGATCTGGTGCGAGGCCAGGTTCGCGTGTTTTGGGGAGATATCTTGGGCCATGGGCCGGGTTCCTATCACGTTGGTTCCGCAGGCGACGTAGCCGACGCGGTCGACGTATTCGCCGCCGGCGACGCAGGCGACGTACTCGTCGCGGTAGACCTGGCGCGGATCGCGTCCAACACGGAGGGGGTCGTCAGCAGCCGTCGCGGCCGGAGCACGTCCAGCGCGTTGATCTCCGAGGCCGGCAGGACCGAAACGCCCTCGACGTTGCGGAGGCTCTTGTAGACGTTCGAATCGGGACCGGGAAGGGCTACCAAAAGGCTCACCCCCTGGAGCTTCAATGCCTTCAAGATCCCCGCCATCTCCTTCGTCTTCGGCTGGGCGATGCTGAGCTGGTCGATCAGCGTCACTTCGTCGTCGGCCAGCCGGCTGGCCAGGGCCATGCGGGTGGCGACGCGGAGGGCCTTCTTCGGCAGCCGGTACGACCAGTCGCGGGGCCGCAGGGCGTGGATGCGGCCGCCTCCGCGCCGGATGCCGCTCCGCCGGGAGCCGGCCCGCGCGTTCCCCGTCCCCTTCTGCCGGTACATCTTCTTCGTCGTCCCGGAGGTATCCGATCGGTTCTTCGTCCGAACCGTCCCCAGTCGGAGATTCGTCTGGTACATGACCACGGCGTCGTGCAGCAACTGCTTGCTCACGCGGGGCGCCAACTCCACGGGGTCGATCTCGTACGTGCCGACCTCGGCCCCGGAGCGGTCGTAAACGGGCAACGTCGCCATAGTATATTTCTTTCTTCCACAAGCGCGGGGCGAGCCCCGCCGCTAAACTTATTTCTTCGTTCCCGGCCCAAGCTTGTTGCTCCGGCAAATCACGACGTAACTGCCGTTGGGACCGGGCACCGCGCCGCGGACCAGGAGCAAGTTGTTCTCCGCGTCGACGCGGACTACCAGCAGATTGCGGGCCGTCCGCCGCGAATGGCCCATGTGGCCGGCCATCTTGTGGCCCTTGAAGACGTGGTGCGGATCGGTGTTCATGCCGATCGAGCCGACGTGGCGATGGACCTTCTTCACGCCGTGACTGGCCCGCTGGCCGGCGAAATGATGCCGGACCATCGCCCCGGTCGTGCCGTGCCCTTTGGTGGTGCCGACAACATCGACCGCCTTGACGTCGGTCAGCAGGTCGACCTTGAGTTGCTGTCCGACCACCAGCCCGTCGGCGGGGGTCCGAAACTCGCGAATGAACCGCTTGGGCTCGCAATCGGCCTTGGAAACCGGCTGGGCACCGGCGGCCGAACGCTTCTTCTGACGCTTGCTGTCCAGGCGTGCGACGTGACCGCGTGTACTGCGGCTGGCCAGACGACGGGGTTTGTCCAGATACCCCAGTTGAACCGCCTCGTAGCCGTCCTGCGCCACCGTCTTCACTTGGAGCACGTGGCACGGGCCGGCCTGGATCACCGTCACCGGAACGACCTGGCCGGTCGAGTCGAAAACCTGAGTCATCCCGACCTTTCGGCCGAGTAGTCCAACTGCCATCGTTCTGACCTTTGTTCACGTCGCCTCGCGGGAGCCGCCGGCGGGGTACCCGGTACTCCGGGTCCCGCCGGGATTACCCGCGATGCTTCCGTTGCATACCTGGTTGTCCAGTTTCCCGGGAAAAAGGGGACAGTCCCCATTTGCCGGGACGGCCCGAAGGGTGCTTCGCACAAATGGGGACTGTCCCCTTTTTCCTCTTATCATTTCCGGCTCGTGGCCTTGATCTTGATGTCCACGCCGGCCGGCAGACTCAGCTTGTTGAGGGCCTCGATCGTCTTGGCCGTCGCCTGCATGATGTCGATCAGCCGCTTATGGGTGCGGATCTCGAACTGCTGCCGGGCCTTCTTGTCCACGTGGGGGCTGGACAAGACCGTGTAGCGTTCGATGCGCGTCGGCAGCGGGATCGGCCCGTGGACGATCGAACCGGTCCGCTTTGCCGTATCGACGATCTCCATCGCACTCTGATCCAAAACGGCGTGATCGTACGCCTCCATGCGAATCCGGATGATCTCGCTACTGTGACCGGCCACGGATGTCCTCCGGGGTTTCCGACTGCCTGGTTGCCAAACAGCACCCACCGCGTTGGCGGGAAACCTCAAATCCTACTGCCTCGGCCAACAATCGTCAACGGGTCCCCCCGAGATTTTTTGCAACCCGACCCAATCCGCCGAAAATGCAGGGTTAGTCCGCATGGTTCATGGCCAAACACTAGCCCGAAGCGCGAGCGAGGGTAGCTCGGTGCCACCCCCTCGCTTGCGATTCGGGCTGGTGTCGAGCGTGCCGTCAAGAGTCCGTCCGCCTTTGGAGTGCGGCGACCGGGTACCCTCCGGGTGGCCGCTTTCTCGCGTCTTATGGGGTGGGGCATCAGTCCGCGGCCGTCCCGGCTAAAAAGCGGCGACGAGTCGCCGCACTCCAAGGCGTGCCAGGGCATGGCCTTACGCAATGTGCGGAAGACGCGCGGACACTTTAGGGCTGTGGCCGGGAAAAAGCACTTGACGCAGGTTATGGCGGTGGTATTATGGATATATCACATGCTCAGGAGCCCCCCATGCACCGCACAACGATCATGCTCCCCCCCGAGCTCAAGGCTGAGGCCTCCCGCCGCGCCCAGCGGATGGGTGTCTCCCTGGGAGAATTGATCCGCGAGTCCTTGACGGCCTGGCTGGGCAAGCCGGGCAAATCGAGAACCGAAGACCCCCTCTTCGACGACGACGCGGTGTTCGACGGTCCCGTGCCCGCCGACGGCTCCGCGAATCACGACTACTACCTCTACGGAGAAGGACGTGATCTACGCTGACACGGGGCCCCTGGTCGCGCGGTTCTTGGCGCGGGACCAGTTCCACGAGCCTGCCCGCGATGCTTGGCGGCGCCTGGCTTGCTCCTCGGAGCGGTTGCTGACCAGTAACCTCGTGCTCGCCGAAACGGTCAACTTCCTGATCCCGCGGGCCGGGCCGAGATTCGCCGCCGACTGCGGGCGAAGGCTCCTGGAGTCCCCATCGCTGGAGATCCTCCATGCCGAGCGGGAGGACGAAGCCCAGGCCCTGCTGCTGATGGCGAAGTACGCCGACCAGGCGGTCAGCTTCACCGACTGCGTTTCCTTCGTGCTGATGCGGAAGCGGCGGGTCCGCCGGGCGCTGACTTTCGACCAGCATTTCGCGGCGGCCGGTTTTCAAATCTGGCCATAGAGGACAATCCAACCGCGCAGCCCTCTCCGCTGCTCAGGAATTCTGCGTGCCGGGCCAGAGGCAAGATGGCCGCAAGACGCCTTCCGGATGGGCCAGCGGGCAGACCTCTTCCTCGCCCGAGCAGTTGCGAATGTCCCGATAGCCCTCGGGGCTCGGGTCGCGGTGGACTACGATCCGCCGGTCGACCAAATCCACCACCCAGTAGTCCCGAATGCCCGCGGCCGCGTAGAGGGCCGACTTTTCGCCAAGGTCCTGATCGAGGCTGCTGCCGGCCACCTCGATCACCAGCAGGATGTCCTCCGGTCCGGGCTTACCGCGCGAGTAATCGCGTTTCACGACCCAACTGATGTCCGGTTCGGGAACGCTCTCGCCCTCCCGAAGCCGGATCGCATTCTGCACGCGAATGCGAATCTTCGTCCCTCGCGTGCAGTCGTGTCCCCACTCCTCCAACCGATCGACCACCTCGGCGTGCAAATCTCCGATCGGACTCATTTGACGGATTTCTCCTCGAATGAATTCCAGACGGCGGCGGCCGTGGCGGCCGAAGACCCCCGCCTCGACCATCCGCTCGTACTCTTCCAACGTCAGTTTGAGCGGCCTGCCGAACTCGCGGAGCTCCCCGCGGATCAGTTCGATATGCCGCGGCCGCCTCGGATCGAAGATGCCCCTCTCCGCCAGAAACTCATAGTCTTCGATGGTCCAGCGGGCGACGGTGCTCATGGCCTCTCTCCGCCTATCGCGGGCGGGATTGTCACGGACGTTCGAACTCCCGAAGCACCTCCTCTGGCAACGGCGCGTCAAAGCCCTCGGGCACCTGAAACTCGCCTGTGCAAAGCCCGAAAGGGCGGGGTTGCGATGGAGTGCTCACTACGGGTCTGACCTCCGCGACCGGCTGGTCGCCCTTCATGATGACGACGGTCTCGCCCCGCTGGACACGTTCCAAGAAGCTCAGCAAGTTGCGCTGGACTTCGTCGATGTTGATAGAGATCGCCATCGTACAGTCGCCTTTCTGCATGCGCCTCACCGCCACCATCCTATCCTACGCCGATTCTGAGCGGTTTGCAAGAACGGCGGCACGGACGACAGGGGCATCGTCCCCGCCGCCCAGTACTCGGTACTGAGTACGCAGTACCACCTACGTATCACCCTCACCCTCGCCGCCGAACGGTGCGTTCATAAAAAGCTTTCCAGCACTTCCGGCGGGGCGGGGCCGTAGGCCGAGGGCTCCATCGTGCAGGTGGCGCGGCCCTGGCTGAGCCCCCGCATCGCGCCCGAGTAGCCGAACAGGTTCGCCAGCGGGGCCTGGGCCTCGATGATCGTCGTGTGCCCCCGGCTCTGTGTCCGCGTGATGATCGCCCGCCGCTGCTGCAAGTCGCCCATGATGTCGCCGAGGTTTTCTTCCGGCACGGTGACCTCCAGCCGCATGATCGGCTCCAAGAGCACCACGCCGCCCTCGCGGAGTCCGCGGTTAAAGGCGTCGGCCGCGGCCAGCCGGAAGGCCAACTCGCTGGATTCGGTCTCGTGGACCTCGCCGTCGAGGACGGTCGTCCGCACGTGCATCAGGGGGTAGCCCAGCGAGCCGCCCCCTTCGCCGTGCTCCGTGAGGACTTCCATCGCGGCGTTAAGGAACACCGCCGGCAGGCGCTCGATCACCTGGGGGATTGCAATCGCCAGCGGCTTCGGACTCTGCGGAAACCGTTCCATGCGGATCGCCAGCCGCGCCCACAGCGGACGGCCGGCGATCGTCCGGCGGCACTCGCCGGTCACTTCGACGGTATTCTGGATCGTCTCGCGGTAGCTGACCCGCGGCTTGTGGACCCGCACGTCCAACCGGTAGTCGCGCAAGAGCCGGTGCTTGATCACCTCCAGGTGCAGCTCGCCCATGCCGCTGATGAGCGTCTGGCCCGTCTCCTCGTTCTCCCGGGCGCGGAACGTCGGGTCCTGCCGTTTCATCATGTCGAGCACGTCGGCCAGCTTCTTGCGTTCGGTGGACGACTCGGGCTCGATGGCCATCGAGATGACGGTCTCGGGAAAGGTGATGGATTCCAGGAGGATGGGGTGATGGGCGTCGCACAGGGTATCGCCGGTGACCGAGTGGCGGAGTCCGACGATGCCGACGATGTCGCCCGCCTCGACCGCCTCGACCTGGCTGCGATGATCGGCCTGGATCCGCCACAACTGCGGGACGTTCTCCTTCTTGTCCTTGCCCGGATTGTAGACCCGGCTGTTGGCCTTCAGCCGCCCGGAGTAGACCCGGACGTAGAAGAGGTCGCCGTGGCGATCGGCCTGGATCTTGAACACCAGCGCGCAGAAGGGCTCGCTGTCCGACGGCTTGCGGCTGAGCCGGGCGTCCTTCTTCTCGGGATCGAGCCCTTCGATGGCCGGCAGGTCGGCCGGGCCGGGCAGGTAGGCGGCCACGGCATCCAAAAGCGGTTGCACGCC
>JBEKCP010000219.1:6966-15851 GCA_050014815.1 Thermoguttaceae bacterium
TGCCGAGCCGCAGAGCACCGGAACGATCTGGTTGTGGATCGTCGCGTCCCGGAGCGTCTTGTGCACGAGGGCCTCCGGGACCTCCTCGCCCGCCAGGAGCCGCTCCGTCAACTCGTCGCTCAAGAGCGAGAGATGATCGACCAGGCGGATCCGCCACTGGTGGGCATACTCGGCGAGGTCCTCGGGGATGTCCTCGACGACGATCTCGGTCCCCTCGCCGGGCGGCCGGAAGGTGAGCATCTTCATCCGCACGATGTCCAGGATCCCGCGGAAGGCGTCCCGCTGGTGCGGCGGCCCGCTGCCCACCGGCAGCGTGATCGGGACCGGCTTGCAGCCCAGCCGCCGGCGGATCTCCTCGACGGTGCCGAAGAAATCGGCCCCCTCGCGGTCCATCTTGTTGATGAAGGCGATGCGGGGCACGTGGTACTTGTCGGCCTGCCGCCAGACGGTCTCGCTCTGGGCCTCGACGCCCTCGCGGGCGCTGAAGACCACCACGCCGCCGTCCAGGACCCGCAGGCTCCGCTCGACCTCGGCCGTGAAATCGACGTGGCCCGGGGTATCGATCAGGTTGATCGTCGCGTCATGCCAGGGGAAGGTGACGCAGGCCGACTGGATGGTGATGCCCCGCTCCTGTTCCTCGGGGTCGTAGTCGGTGACGGTCGTGCCCTTATCGACCTGTCCGACCCGGTGCGTGAAGCCGCTATAGAAGAGCATCCGCTCCGTGACGGTGGTCTTGCCGGCGTCGATATGGGCAATGATGCCGATGTTTCGGAGTTGGTGGATGTCTTGGGGCATAACCATACTCCCCTCTCCCTCTGGGAGATGGGCAGGGGGAGCAGTTGTCAGTCGTTAGTTGTCAGTTGTCAGTTGTCGGTTGTCGGTTGTCGGTTGTCAGTTGTCAGTTGTCCCCTCTCGCTTCGAGAGAAGGGCAGGGGCTGATCAACTACTCCCCTCTCCCTCCGGGAGAGGGGCAGGGGGTGAGGGCAGCGCGTTGTATGGCTGTTAACAGCGGAACGCCTTCGGCCCAAAGGATTTAATGATAGAATGCCCCTCCGAAGAGGTCAACGGGTCCCGTTGTTACACACAACTCGACACGGGTCTCGCCGTCCCGTAGGGACGATTGAAAGTAGCCCAGCACGGGCACCGTGCGAAGCATGGTCGCTGCTGGGAAGGTGGGCAACGTACGAATTTTCAGAGTCCCGTAGGGACGATTGAAGACGTGGATTTGTTCTCCGTTTCAGCCGTCCCCACCGGTTTCAGCCGTCCCTCCGGGACTTCGGCAGAATTCTGCCAACCGATCTCCCAGCGATGAATCGCTGGTTCACTATTCTGGGCCATCTGCCCGTGTTTCTCGGTTTTTGTCCCTCGATAACTGCTTTCTAAACAAGCAGTTAGTTCGATGGACGCGGCAAGGGCCGTTTTCGGTTGTCCCGCTTTGTCCCGAATCACAAGGTAGGCTTGAATAACCAGGCAATTTGGGCAAAGGAGACTCAGCCATGAAGCGACAGCCGAAACCGCACTTCAAGAAGTCCCACAAGGCGTGGTACGTCAATCTTAACGGGAAGCAGGTCCGCCTTGCAAGTGAGGAGGAGGGCCACGACAAGGCAATGGAGGTGTACTACGGCGTCATGGCCGGACGCCTTTCACCTCACGCCCTACATGGTCCGTCACACTTTTGCCACGCGGAAGATTTTGGAGGGGGTCGATTTGGTGACGATTGCCACGCTCATGGGTCATCGGGACTTGACCATGCTCCAAAAGATTTACCAGCATGTGAAGCGCCGGTCAGACCACCTTCGGAATGCCCTGAACCGGAGCGCGTAACCGTTCCTCCTCCTCATCGTGTTCCTTCTTGCGAGCGGCAAAGCCGACCAGCCCTGCCACAAACTGGTTCAAGCGTTCTTCGACTTGCCACTTTTGAGCGTCGCGCCAAGACTTTCGGCAACCACTGGCCCAGTACGCATCCGCATCAGCGATGTGCAACGCCAGGCGGCCAGACGGAATCCGCTTCGTATTGAATCGGCTATGGCCAAACTCATAGCGCCCGTCCAGGTCGTGATCCTTGGGCTGCTCCCGTTGTGTGTCGAGCGCCTCGGTGATGCTAAAACGCACGCGGACATCGAGAATCTGAACAACTGGGCCTGACGCCACCTCATACCCTCGCTGCTCCAAGGCTTTCAGCAAGGCGTCCATAATCAGCAAGGCCCGCCGCAAACTGGCCTTGGACACGCGGATGTCAAGCAGCGTGCCCTCCGGCGGAACTATCAGGTGGTGTTCGTCAGTTTTGGCGACCTGCAACTCTTGGTTCGCCTGGCTCACGAGAGCGTGTGCTCCTCGAAGGCTCTCGGCCACTTCGATCTTCGCTTCTTGCTTTTCCTCCTCTGCCTTCTTCTGCTCAACCACGCCTCGCAAAGCGGGTGACGAGATGCGGCACTCTTCCGGGTCTCGTAAGAGAATCGGGCAGTCGTTGCTCGGATTGGGCAACCTGACTTGAAGTGGAGCTTTGCCAAACTCCTTCTTTGCCCAATAGCCCCGCGGCGGCCGTGGAATGTCGTGTTTGCGGCATATCTTCGCCAAACCGACATCCGAGATGCCGTGGCGAATCGCCAATCGGCGCATGGGTTCCGACCACACCAGGTCGTAGAGCTGCTTCCGGGTGACGGTGGTTGTCTTCATCGGCTGCTCGATCCGGTCAGGTCTGGGACTGGAATCCTTGCCCATTCAGGGCGTCGTAATCAGATTCGTCTTGCAGGGCTTGGCGGGAATCGAGTGCCGGTGGCATAGGTCCAAGAATGGCCTGAGCACCAATGCCGCGGCGACAGGCTCCGGCAGCCGCCAGGAACCACCGTGAAAGACGAGCGGTTGTCCGGCAGAAAGATGCTGGTAGACCTGCTTCATCCGTTCCATAACCGGCGGCAGGTCGCCCTGCTCGCGCCGCGTGATCTTGGCGACAGAGTAAATGACGTGCGGTGCAGCCAGTTCCCGGCCGAGAGTGACCAAGCCTTCCAAGTCGCGCATTGACTGAACGTCCGGCAGGCCGAAATCCGCCATTGTCTTGCCACCGCCCAAGGGATCGCGCGGGAACAAGGGGTCGATCCGCAAGAAGACGGGAATGCCCTCTTTCCGCAGGAAGCGGAGCGCCGCCATGCGACTCTCGACGCTGGGAGCCGCCGGATCGAGCAACTGCCGGCGCTCGTCATTGAGGAAAGCCAAGGAACACTCCACCCGCAGAGGTGGGTATCCTTGTGCGTCGAACCAGGCGCGTCGCGGGTGATCGGGTGGCAACTCGTTGAGCCGATGGAGAGCGTGGACATACCGATCATCCATCAGCAAGGCCGGGTTCTTGGTCAACAGCGTAACCGTCGTGAACCGATTTCGGTGTTCCGCCAACTTCTCCAGCACAAACAGCGTGTGGCGGTGCTCCCGCTCCAAGGGTTGAAGTGGATCGGTGCTGTTGGAGAGATGCACGGGCGCGGGTGGGACATTGCAAACCTCCAGCGCCTCCAAGTCCTTGCACAAGTCCTGCCGGAAACGGTTCTTGCAGTTGGGCTCCGCGGCGATGTAGCCCGTGGCGTAGCAGTATTCGCACTGGTGTTCGCAGCCGGTGTAGACATTGATACAGTAGCGATGCCCTGATGGAAACTCCCGCTGATCGGCAAATGGGCAGTACCACTTGATGACCCGAGGACGGGTGACTTCCAACACGTCCTTTTCCGAGCCGTGTGGCAGGAAATAGAGCGCCACGGCGGCTCGTTCGCGTTCACTCAGCTTGTCGAAAGCGGGGCGGTATTTCGGGTGAAGCCGTTGTGCGAGCGATAGCCCCTTGTCCGCATCTCGTATCAAGAGGCCCTGCTTGTCGGACATGAAAAGCTCCCGGTCAACATACAGGGCTATCCGACGCGAATCACCTTGATGCCGCCGCGCGTGAGGAGTTCCCCCGCTACACCCTGCCGGTCGCACGAGGGGCTCCCTCCCTTGAGATAAGCCCGCCGGGCTCCGATGATCTCAGCGATTTCCAAGGCGTACCGCGCCCCGTTGATGTGGAAGTTGGTCACATCTTGGCCCGTCTCCGGGGCGACGATCCGCAACCCGTCGTCGAGAACTTGAGCCCCCGTGCCGCCGTGGAGCGTCTCGCTCGTTCTGGGTGTCGGCATCCCGCCAAGTTGCTCGGGGCAGATCGGCACGAGAACGTATCGTTGTTGCAGCCTGCGGACGAGTTCTCCTCGCTTCTTTGGCCTGCGACCGTGCCAACGGCATGGAATGCCGAGCAGACACGCACTGACCAGGACCGGCTCGCAGCGCTTGCCACTATCGAAGAGGCAACCTTGTTCTTGAGCGGTCTCATGGGCCATGCGATTCCCCTCCCGCTCCCCGGAAGCGCTCCAGGTCCTTCTTAATCAGGTAGTGATGGCCTTCCAGTGCGGCTTCAACGTCCAGGAGAAAGCCGTGCCAATCAATGCCAGCCTCTCGCTCCCGGTCGTGGTTCAGCTTGCCGATCTTCCAGAGATCGACCTCGCCGCGAAGGGTTTCAACGACCTTGATGGCCTCGGCCGGGTCAACAACCGGTTCGACGGAAACCCAGGTGAAGATTCCCGCCGCGTGCGCTTGCCGGACGGCCTCGATCCGTTGGGCAATGGGCGGCGCGCCAGGCTCCCATTGTGCGCGGAGCGATTCGCTCTCAAAGATGATCGTCGCACCGTATTTCCAGTGATTGCGAAGGAGAATATCAAAATCCTGGGTACTTCTTCGGCCGCCCTTCGTGAGCACCTGGACGCGAAGGTCGTATTGCTCCAGCACTTCGAGGGCTTCCCGTGTAAGCCGGGCGGCCTCGTCCGAGTGGTAGGGATCGCTCATAAAGCTGAGGAGGATTTCCCGTGGGTCGCCACGCAGCTTCTTTGCGTCGCGTTCCAAGTCCCGGAGAATATCCTTCCGTGGTTGCGGGTCAAATGCCCAAGCGTCGATGGTCTTCCGCAGGATGGCCGGGCAGTAACAGTATCGACACGCATGGGAACACCCTGTATAGAGGTTCACCGCCAGGTCGCTGTACTCTCGTGCTTTGCCACGAGGCTCATAGATGATCGGCATGGGACATCGCCTTCTTCCTTATCTCGCCTATCCTCGGCTGGCCGCTTGGGCTCCGGCCCGGCAGCTTCCCGATCCGGGAAAGCAGGAGAAGTAGTGTTTGTTGGCACAGTGGTAAACGTGGACCTCTTCGTAGCCAAGCAGCCGCAAGTAGGCACTCCATTTCAGCCAGCCGTTGCGGAAGAAGAGCTTGGTGATCCTCCGAACCATGCGGCGGGAATATCCCAAGTCTTTCAGCATCGAATACGGAAGACATCCGTAAACGCTCTGAATGAAAGTGCCGACGATCAACCCCTGGTAGCGCCGTGCGGTGATGATCTTCATCTGCTCGTATGGCACGCCGTAGGCGTCGAGGTCAATCACGTTGTAGTCGCCTATCGGCAGGAACCGCAAGTATCGCCGGTTGTCGCCGAGGTAGAGGGCACCGCGCTTCCAGCCTTTGTCGATGCCCACATGCTTGATGCAGTCGCCATACTCCCGCTTCAGCAGCCGCCACAATGTCCCGTCGCCCGCGAAGCAATCGAGCACCCGAACTTCCTTTTCGCCGTGAGCCAGGAGCGCGTCAACGGCAAGCATACGAAGGGCCAGCTTCTTGGAAACATTGTCGTTGTCAGTTCTCTGCCTCGTCATCGGGACGCCTGCTCCAAGGTACACCACGATTCGCCACTGAGAGCCCCAACGAGCTTCGTCATTTTGTCGAGGTCGGCGGCGCGGCAACTTACCAGCAAATGCGTATCGGTGTGTGCGACGGTGTTCTCGATTCCTGGCGGGAATTCACATTTCGCTTTGCTTAGGCCCGTCACTCCCAGCAAGTCGCGGACTTCATCATGGCTGAACCCCGGGATCTCCTGCGGCTGGGATTCAGACAACCGCTCTACTTGCTCCGCCAGTTTCGACCGATCCCATCTCGATAACTCGGCCAGCCGATTGTCGGCAACTTGGAGGCGCTGGCGCTGATCTTCTGTCAAGCCTTTCACGATTACAACTGGAACCGTCTTGCACCGCAATCGCTTGGCCGCTTCGAGCCGACCGTTGCCGATGATTATGGCGTAGTGCTCGTCAACGACGATGGGTTGGAGAAACCCGAACTCACGGATCGACTTTGCGATTTCGTCGATGCTCCGCCGTTGGCGGCGTCGCAGGCTTTTTGCACTGGGCCTCAGCCGGCTCACTTCCAGGTCAATTGATTCGGTCTCCATTGGCTCAAATCCGTTTACGAGTCCTCAAAGCACACAGTTGCAGCGCCCGATGCTTTCCCGCAAGCCGAGCGAGGCGAACATCGGCTCGTCCTCCAAGCACAAGCCGATTTCCAGGTCGGGCCGCTGCCGGCGAATACACTCGATCAGGTATCGGTAAACGCCTTCGCGGGTGGAACGACTGAAGCGAAAGCGGCCGTCGTCCGACTTGGCTGGCCCACGGTCAAGCAACGTTGAAATCGCATTCCCCTTGCCAAGCTTCAGTTCCATCAACCGCTGGGCCTGCGGGTACGAGCAGATGGAACCAAGGGTGATCCGCGCCAAGGGGACAGATTCGAGCAAGGTGAACAGAAATTGGCCGTAGGTTTCCTGCCAGCCGGCCACCGGGATGATCGGCATGACTACCGCCCGCACCGGGTAGCCGGCCTGGGCGCATCGCCGCATGGCGTCGATCCGGTCGGTGACATTGGGCGTGTTCCTCTCGAACCGCAGGGCGACCTCCGGGGCGTTGACTGTCCAAGAGAGGATTGTCCGGCCGGCATGATCGAGGTCCAGCAGATTATCCACGTCGGCGCTCTTCGTCAGGACCACCATGCGGGCATACGGTTGCTGGGCAAAGAAGGGAACCGTCGTCCGCGCGTAACCGCTGAGCGGCTCCAAGGCCAGGCCGTCCTGGAGTTTCCCGAGATAGAAGGCCGTCGGACACCCGAGTTTTGTTGCGATTCGGTCCACCTCGCCGAGGATTTCGTCCAGGTTGAGGAATATCTTGACTGTCGGCGAGAACCAGACTCCAGGCGTGCCGGCCAGGTAGCAGTAGTGGCAGCCGTAGGGGCAGAAGCCATAGGGCGAGAAGTGCCAGTAGTTCGGGCAGGCGTTGCCCCCTTCCTCACTGAAACGTACTGCGCTGCGATGCTCGCCTAGTACGAGTGTCTGCTTGCCCCGCTCGTGCAACCGCAATGGATCAATTTCGCCCAGATCGACTCGATTATGCGGCGTGCCAAGCGCCTCGACGACTTCTGCGTCGGGGTATGCCGTACAAATCCGCTCGGCCAATCGCCGACGGCCCTGCGTGCGATTGCTCCCCTTTGCCAGCACGATCTTGGAGGGTTGGAACAGCGGAGCCAACCGCGGTTGATAGTCTTCCAGGGGCTTATCGACCACGACCATTAGGCTGATCCCGTTTCTTGGCGTGCCACGCAGCGTGGCCAGTATGTGGACCGCCGTATACTATAGCGGTCTGTTCTGGCTTGTTCAAGTGATCTTTCGCGCCACCGGCTTTCACGAAACCGACTCGCGGTCTGTGGCTCCCGTCGTGGAGGCCAATGCCGACCTTCCCTCCAATCCACCTGCATCCAGTCGCGCGCCGAGAGCCCTTGACGGAGGGCATTACAGAGCGCAACATAATGTAATATATACGTTTACGGATTGTCTGCGAATGGCTAGCGGCCAGACCGACATCGGAATATGCACCCGGCGGGCAAGTACCGGAGGCCGCGATATGACACGCCCACGGTGCCATGATTCGCCTTTTACTCCATCCGGGTATTAACTATACGACCTGACGGGTGGTTCTGTTGCAGCTACACCAGAGAGGGGTTACACTCAGGAGTTTGGAAAGGTGGTGGAACGCACTGTGGATGGCCCACCTTCGGCCCAATGCGGCCGGAGAACACGAGCCGGCCTTTGGATGGCCAAGGCTTCCCGTTGCAACGATGCGCATGTACGGCGATCTCAATAGTTTTCGGGCAGACCGGGGAGCCCGCCTCATATCCGTGGCGACCGCGGGAGTGTCACCGTCAGGCGTCGCCCGGCGATCTCACCACGTCCTCTGCCGTGCGATCGTCTCGGGAGGTGGCCTGCCATGAATCTGAGCAAGCTGCTCGTCTACTTTGAGACCTCCCCCGCATTGCGGCTCCTGCGGTCGCCGAACGCTGCGTTCATCGTCGATTTCCTCGATCAGCAGTTCAAGAGGGCTGGACGAATCACGGTTCCATTCTCTGACCTCCATGCTGCGTTGATTGCGTACCGTGAAGCCATCCAGGAGACCGATCCCGAGGCCCTGCGGGACAAGCCAGAAAACTATCTCTCCGGCTGGTGTTCCAGCGATACGCGATGGCTGCACCGCTTCTTGGAGGCGGGGCGAAATGAGCCCATGTACCAGTTGACGCCCCACACCGAGGACGTGTTTGCCTTTCTCGATGGCGTCCTTGAGCAAGACTTGGGTTTTGTGGGCACGGAATCGAGACTGCGACTGGTGATCGAGACGCTCGCCGACTTGGTGGTCAAAGCCTCCGACGATCCTGAAACGCGGTTGGCCTATCTTCGCGATGAAAAGCTACGTCTTGAGAGCGAGATTGTCCGTATCGAAACGGAAGGATTGGTGACGCGGTATCAACCGGCCCAAATCCGCGAACGTTTCGCCACGGCCGTGTCGCTGCTCAAGCAGCTTCAGGGTGATTTCCGGGCAGTGGAAGAGAAGTTCAAGGAGATCACGCAGCAGGTTCAGCAGCGGCAGAATGAAGGGCGCGATACACGGGGCGGCATTCTTGAGTTTGCGCTGGATGCCGAAGACGTGCTCAAATGCGAAGATCAGGGGGTGAGTTTCCA